>JANNPM010000022.1:0-9541 GCA_031400145.1 Chryseolinea sp.
CCTCTTCAGCGATGCCATCGCGTCGGCCAAAGTCCCGGTGCTCGATGTTGCGTCGCGTTACGGCGAGTTGGGCGAGGCGTTGCTGCCGATGATTAATTCCGCGGTGACAGCGAAGTACGGCCTGGCGATCACCAGCTTCATCGTGGAGAACGTGTCGGCCGGCGGCCACGTTTTCCAGATACTGTTGACAAATGCGATTGGATTGACCGAACGTGCCTTCATTACTGAAACAAGAGACGACTTCTTCAATGGTAATATACACCTTGGGTTCAACGTTACCCGTGCCTTTCAACTAAAGAAAAAAGAGTAACCCGCTTCCTTTGCACCGGAGCTTTTGCTTTCGATGGTGCTTGGCATTGCAACAAGAATTATATTTGAAGTTTATGAGACCGATTGACCCGGACTTGTGCCGGCCATGTTGGTGAGTTCGATGAAATTGGTGATGGGAAGTTTAATATGGCCCCGGCCAGAAGTGAAATGATAAAGATTGAGTTAAATCGTTTGAATGATGCCTTTCATCTGGAGGCAAAGAATGAGCTTGGCAATTCGGTTCATATCGATGCTTCTCCTGACATCGGTGGTACAAATCAGGGAATGCGGCCAATGCAGTTGCTGCTTGCTGCAATGGGCGGATGCAGCTCCATCGATATAATTAGTATCCTGAAGAAACAGAAGCAGGAATTGAAGGATATAAAAGTGACTATTACAGGTGAACGGGAGAAAGAGGTGGTTCCATCGTTGTTTGTAGCGGTACATGCGCATTTTAAGTTCTATGGAGATCTCGACGAAATAAAGGTTAAGAAGGCCGTTTCCCTTGGAGTGGACAAATATTGTTCAGTGGCAAAAACGCTAGGATACAAGGCCCGGATTACCCATAGCTATGAGATCTTCCATTGACACGCAGCTCCACTCATTCAAAAGTATTTTGTCAGATAACAGCATGGAAGAAGAAACAAATTTTGAGACAAATGCCATTCGGGGCCAGTACGAGCGCACGCCGTATCGTGAGCATTCTGTTCCGTTGTATCTGACTTCCAGTTTCATGTTCGACGATGCGGAGCAGGCGCGGGCGATGTTCGCAGATGAAATCTCCGGAAATATTTACAGCCGTTACTCAAATCCCAACCCGGATGAATTTATTGCCAAACTCTGCCTGCTCGAAGGAACTGAAGATGGCATTGCAACGTCCTCAGGAATGGCTGCCATATATAGCAGCATGGCATCACTGTTAAATTCGGGCGATCACGTGCTTGCCTGTCGCTCGGTTTTTGGATCAACGCATCAGATACTAAATCTGATTTTTCCGCGCTTCGGAATATCACATAGCTATGCCGATGTCACATCTCCGCAGGAGTGGGAAAAGAAGATTCAGCCGAACACACGGATGATATTTGTAGAGACACCATCGAATCCCGCACTCGACATCATCGACCTGGAGTGGCTGGGCAAGCTTGCAAAAAAACATAACCTCATTTTAAATGTAGACAATTGCTTCGCGACCCCGTATTTGCAGAATCCGGCAAAATTTGGTGCGCACATCGTTACACATTCTGCCACAAAATTTATCGACGGACAGGGGCGGGTGATGTGAGGGACAGTGTTGGGAACCAAAGAGCTGATCAAAGCCGTTCGCTTTTTCACAAGACATACAGGCCCTACGCTGTCGCCATTCAATGCCTGGCTCTTATCAAAAAGTCTTGAGACACTGGCCGTCCGCATGGAAAGACATTGCGCCAATGCATTGGAACTCGCGCAACATCTTGAATCGAACGACGAGGTTGCGATTGTAAAGTATCCTTTTCTTCCTTCACATCCCCAGTATGAGCTTGCCAAAAGACAAATGAAACTTGGCGGTGGATTAGTCACCTTCGAACTCAAAGGCGGATTAGAACATGGCAAAGAATTTCTAAATTCCCTTAAAATGATATCTCACACTCCAAACCTGGGCGACACAAGAACCATAGCGATACATCCTGCATCCACAACACACTCGAAACTTACTGACGAAGAAAGGGCAGCTGTAGGCATCTTCCCCGGACTGATACGCATCTCTGTTGGCCTGGAGGACATCAAGGACATTAAGCGCGACATAGATCAGGCTATCTAGCCATTTAGCGATTGGTCGCACTATGACTAGGCCCAATCGATAATCATCAAGCAGCAGCGCATCCATAAGTCCGGCTAAACTCAATGATCGTTTAGGCTCTTCGAACCCAGCCAATCACCAAATCATAGAACATCATTAGTACGTGGTCATAGAAGGATCGACCTCCTTTGCCCATGCAAGCACGCCGCCTTTTAAGTTGTAAAGGTTTGTGTAGCCCTTATTTTTCTCCAGCCATTGAACCATGTTGCCACTTCGTGCACCACTACGACAGTGAATGATTACCTTTTTTGTGCGATCTATCTTTTCAAATTCGTGAGGAATATCACCTTGCGGAATTAGCTCACCATCGAGATTGCAGATGTCATATTCGTGAGGCTCCCGCACGTCAATCAATTGAAAATCCGCACCGGAATCTTTGAGTTCCTTTAGTTCTTGTACCGTGATCTCTTTCATTATAAATTCAACAGTTTGGCACTCGCCGATAAATCATTTTATCAGCCTGGCGAGGCGGTGCGAAATTTTTTCCGGAAGTTCGTGTTGCTTTGCTTTGCTTTTGACATGTTTATGTATCCGCCCATTAACGGACGTGCTTGACGAAGCTGATCCAACCCTGCTGCTGGTTTCGGCTTTGGTGATCTCGGATATGTCTGAGAATGTACCTCCATTATTCACGAACGTCTGAGCAATAATGCTTGGATATTCAGACGACCATGGGTTCAGATTATCCAGTGTGTATGATTGACTGAACGCTTGATCTTGATCTTCACCCTCTAACTCGCCGTTTGCAAACTCTATGAAAGTTGATGTAAACTCGAGCGGGTCAAGGGTTCCTTCATAATAAGTATACGTGAGTCCGTAAATGGTATTAGAATAGCCAAGGTCAAAGTAGTCCCCGACAAAGGTTTTTGGGATAAAAACATACTCGTAATCATACTCGTATCCTCGGTAAACAGAGCCAGTTAATGGTCCGAGCCAATCAGGGGAGCCGTTATTTTCTGCGATCCACACAATAATGTCCATGTCCGCCAGCCCATCAACAGTTGCTTCGGGCCAGGTAAGAAGCACTACCATGCCATCTTCCTGGAGGAAATCAACGACTGCCGTTTCATTACTGTCAAATTGAATATTTTCCTCTTCAACTTCGGTAATTGTGATTTCTATAGTTTCATCGTCTTCATAGAAGTCGTCGGAATACGGTACAATCGTAATAATGGCTGAACTTTCACCCTCTTTAATTTCTACTTCTTCATAGTCTCCATCAATCTCATAGTCGGCATATTCTTCCTCCGCATCGGCGGTGACATCATCAAATGCCGTTCCTGCCAGGCTGTATTTTACTGTAATGTCTTCTGGCGCGGGTTGATCCAACCTAATCTCCACTTCGATGACGGCATCGGACTCCTTGCCCGACAGGGAAGTCTCTGAAAAGCTAAGCAGGTATTCTTGAGGCTCGTCATCGTCGTTATCACAAGAGGAGATGAAAAGAAACAATCCTAGCATTAACGCCGGCAGGCACAAGTCGAGATATTTTTGCATAGTTGTACTGTTAAACATAGTAAATTTAGTTAAATCTTTCAATCCAAAATCTCTTCATCACAAACATTCATAGCCAGCGATTGAAATACTTAGCAACTGGCAGTTAGTGATTAAATTTTAATCCACTTTCTGACAACGGACATCTTTCCAAGCTTAACATTTACAAAATATACTCCAGGATTCAGCGTAGACCTATCAACCAGCAGTGAAAGACTAATCACCCTGCTGTCTTTTGTGGCAGCGATCGGTTTTATGATCTCCAACCCCAATGCATTTCGCATATCGACGCTTATCTCGCCCTGGTATTCATTGTCGATTTTTAACCAAAGTGCAGACGAACCTGGATTGGGATAAAGAGCAATCTCAGCTTCACCGTTCGTCGGGTTCTCAGTGCCTACGATCGATTCCCTTATATAAATTGTGGCTGTAGCTGTTGTATTGCAGAGTTCCAGGCCAGAGCCGGTGATAGTGTAGGTAGTTTGCACGGTCGGGTTTACGACGAGCTGCGGACCGGTAAAGTCCTCGACCGAGCCATCATCAGCATCCCAAACGAAAATGCTTGCGCCCTGGCCGTTTAAGATAACTTCTTCGCCCGGATATATAATCAACTTCGAAGCGGACATCTGCACAGAAGGATTTGCGCCAACAAATGGCTCAATATCCATTGCTACGTTGGCCCCGAATGCTATTGTTATAAGTTGCCATTGGCCCGAGGCGTCTTTTACCCACGACGTTGCCTGTGTGGCTTCACCATTTGCTGATGACACCACTGCGACCGAATCGCCGGCGGTATACTCGATCTCGTACCCTATATGAAATGGTCTGCTGAATAACGGTGTTAGTCTGTCGAATGTTACCGTAGTAGCACGGTCGTTCGCGATATCTTCTTGTATCTGCCGTAACAATACCTCTTTCCGTTCAATGACAGGATTTGGCCCGCCCTGGGAACCACGGGCCGACCATGCGATAACAGTCACCTTTGCATCTTCGTGGGCGACGACAGCTTTACTAAATCTGATCGCCGCACCACTGATATAGCTATAACCACAAACATTTTCGAAGTACTCCGAAAAGGCTAAGCTGCCGACGCTGTTATGCCCTGTAAGATATCCTGTATAATTCCCAAACTGCGACAACTGCAATGTGGAGGGGGTGTATGAGGGATCAAAGTTTGAGAGCTCATTGCAAAGACCTTCTTCCGATACCACAAGGTACTCCTCAACCTCCAGGGGCTCAGACTTTCCAAGCGAATTTGTCGCCGTCAGCGTCACCTTAAAGGTACCTGGCGTGTTGTATGTTACTCTTGGGTTACGTTCGTTTGAAGTATTCGGATCGCCGCCTTCGAATTCCCACGTCCATCCGGTTGGGAAGTTGGTAGAAAGATCTGTGAATTCAATCTCGCTTCCAAGAAGCACGCACGATTTGTTGGTCGCGGTGAAATTCGCTGTTGGCACGTCGGCCGCTACAGGGCTGCATAGGTTTGTTTCCAGAAGGCTTTTTCTTCTTGGGCTGAGTTCGAGCGCTGCCAGCATGCGGTCTTTTTGGCCAGTCGTGAAAATGTTTTTGCAAGCATCGTTGGTATAATCCATATAATTCTCGACCTGCATGGAGGTAGAGCCATCACAACTTTGCCCATTGGGACATCCGAAGTTCTGACCCTGGTGCTCTGGCGTATCCGCCACAAAATCGTCTGCACAACGTCCATCTCCCCATATATGCCGCAGGCCGAACCAATGTCCGGTTTCATGGGTTAGTGTTCTTCCTTTATCGTAAGGCGTCTCAAGAATGGGAAAACTTCCCTTGTCGCTGGAGCCGCAGGTCTGGTATGATATTACAACGCCATCGGTAGACGCAGGGCTATTCTCAGGGATCCCCTGAAGGCCTGTTTGGTCCGGGAACTGTGCATAACCGAGTAAACCGCTCTCGACGGCATTAAACTTCACCGTCCATACATTGTAGAAAAGGTTCGGATTCCAGATCGATGTGGGCTTTAGTTGATTCTCAATTTGGTCGTCCGTCCAGTCAGCCCGGTTGCCATCAATCCGGTCCACGCCGGGCTCGGCCATGCTGTTGCCATTTTCGTCAACAGCTGAGAGACAAAATTCAATCTCCACATCAGCGCCAATGGGACTGGTATTAAAGCCTGGTGATCCGGCACGCTTACGGAAGTCTTCATTCAGCACATCGATCTGCGATTGAATCTGCGCAAGGCTCAGGTTTGTTCCAGTTCCAACAGCCTCACCATTGTGAACGATATGCATGATGATTGGAATAGAAACCACGGCCATTGTTCGGCCTGCCGTCCTCTCCAGCCGCATCGTTTCCACCTGCCGATCCAACGCGCGTTCAAATTCCTCAAGTGTTCCTCTTTCCGGATGTAAGGCACGGCTGATGCTGTCCCGTTCCATGGTTGCGCAAAGGTCTCTTGTCACTGGTATCCCTGATGGCTGGACCTGCGCGCGGCCGGGCAGTGACACAACAGCCAACAGAACTGTGAAAGTCCCGCAAAGAAGAACACTGCTTCCAATATGTCGAACTTTAATCCTCATCTATCGCGGTAAAATGTATCCTGTAACTCTCTGTGGCCTCCTGGTCGAAAAAAATCTCAAGTTCCATGTCGTCGTCGTCGGCATCGAGCACGAAGAACGGCAACGCACTGGCGGACAAAGCCGGCAAAAGCATCGTAAGCGTCGCGGTGGAGCTGACGAAAGACCAGTTGCTGGTGGACAATGCCGCTTCGCCTTCAAAACACTCTTGAGAGCCCGATGTTGTCTCGTAACTACGTTCGTCGTTAGCGTAGAACGTGAAGCGGTCGTCAGCCAGGCAACTTGACGAGGTTCTGGCCACTACCGTGCCGTCGGCGGTTTGTTCGAGAAGTCTGAGTCGCCATGTTTTGCTATTTTCACCTGTGAAGAAGTTGGAATAGGTATATGGCGTTGGCTTGAATTCTTCCGAGCAGGAAAAGGCCATCCACAATCCGGCACAAAGAATCAATAGGTTTCTTTTCTGTTTCATTTTCTAGCGCGGGTTTAGTGTTATAGACACCTCAGGCTGGTCTTCATAGTCAAGCAGGGTGATGTTAAGAATTATCTGCCGGGTATTCGGATCCACTGCACCCGTACCGACGATGGTTGCATAATCATCACCCAGATTCTCTTCTTCTTGTCGCGGGATGGTGAGCGTATTGTCACCGTTATCGACAAACGTCAGATCCATTTCTTCATTCGTATCAAACACTTCGATATTCCAGTTTGACAGTGTATAGGTTTCACAGTCCTGGCTGGTAACGGTAATGCCGGAAACATTTGCCGATGCACCCTGACTGCCATTATAGGTTCCACCGAGAATACAGTCGTCCATGATCGTAAACGTGAATGTTCGGCCAAGCGCGCTATCACCCTGACCAACCTGAAGTCCATCGCGGTTGGTAGTCTGCAGCGTGAAGACAATGTTCTGCGAGCGCAAAATATTGTTTGCATTATTGATCAGCTGCAGCCTGATGTAACCGAAATATTCACCAGCCGGGATGGTTACCCGCTTTCGTTTGTCGAGGACGACATAATCGACGTCTTCGCGGGCACTGCCGCTGATTGTATAGCCGAGATTGATATCTTCGTCAAGCGCGGGCCCGACATTATGGACTTCGACAGTGATGACGCTGCTATTGCTTTCTTTATCGGATCCGGTTTCCTCCGTAAAGCGTACGTGATAAGGACCCTGGAAGATGATGGGGTCGGTCTCACAACCTGCCGTTACGATAAGCAAGATGCAAACGAAAGATTTTAATATTCTATCAGACCTCCTCATATCAATACCCAGGATTTTTATTCCCTGCCAGGGCAGGATTATTTTGAATCTCGCTCTGCGGGATCGGCCATAGCTCAAAGTCGTCACGCCAGTTTTCTGAAAACGCCGGCATAACATCAGCGGCACGGCCGGTCCTTACGAGGTCGTACCACCGGTGTCCCTCAAAGGCAAGTTCGTATTGACGCTCTTCCTCGATGAGGCGAAGCATCTGACTTTTGCTTACCGCGACGACGGTGAGCGCATCTGCCCGTTCCCTGAGCACGTTGATATCAGATTGTGCGCTATCGTCACCAGTTACCTTGTCAAGTTGCGCACGGGCTTCTGCGCGAATAAGATACATTTCGGCAAGCCTGAAAACCATAACATTGTTATTGTCGGCGTCGGCCGTACCATACTTTGCAACCGACCATCCATTATCTGTCCCGTTAAGGTTACCCTGGTCAAAACTTATCGATGAGAAACGGTCGCCTGATTCGGAAGATGAGAGTGCCAGCACAATCTCGTTTGAAGGTATGATTTCCCGTCTTCCAACGAAGAGATTATTTAATCCAAAATCGCTGTCCGTGCCAGGATCGTCCGACAGGGAATAAGCCGCCTCAAAGATCGCCTCGGATGGAAAGTCCTCGGTTACTACGGAAGAAAATTCATCCTCCAACGTATATTCACCTGATTCAATGACGTCGGTGGCGAAAGCCGCTGCATCGCTCCAGTTTTCAAGGTATAAATTCAATCGCGCCAACGCGGCCTGAACTGCATGCACACCCACATAACCGGCGTTGGTCGTTTCGTCGGGAACCAAATCAAGTGCTTCATCGTAATCTTCTGTGATCTGGCTGAGGATTTCGTCGCTGGATGCGCGCGGAATATTCTGGTTTGTTTCAATGTCTGTTGTAAGTACCAGCGGGACACCACCAAACGTATAGAGCGCGATGAAATAGGCATAACCACGCAGGAAGTGTGCGGTGCCCGTAACCTGATTTCGCTGCGTGGCGGAAACGCCGGGTACATCGGGTAGTCGTTCAAGGATAAAATTCGCAATGTAAATGGTATTGTAGATGCTACTATAGAGGGCATCCACCGATGAATTTGCTGCGCTGATTTGCTTCGTTCCCAGTTCGCGATACTGCGAAAACGTACCATTGTGACTCAACATATCGGCCGTAAAGTCGCCGGCAATTACCGTAACCGGTGTGATATTCCTGAAAGCGCTGTATAGTCCAATCTCCACATTGCCCACATCTGCCTGTTCATTGAGCACCAAATCGTTTGTCAGCAGGTCAACAGGTTCCGGATCAAGCACATTTTCGCAGGCAGTCATGAGTATCAGGGAGACGCAGCGTAAAGTGGGCAGGAATAATCGCATTTTTTTCATTTTAGCGTGGCCGATATTCCAACCGTTAGTGTTTTGACCTGTGGCAGCGTGAAGAAGTCGATGCCCTGCGCTGTCGTAGATCCGTCAAGCGTGCTCACTTCAGGATCGGAACCTGTGTACTTGGTATAGGTCCAGAAATTCGTGGCAGAGCAATACACTCTCACTTGCTCGAGCATGAGTTTGCTTGTGATGCGCGACGGAAGATTATATCCAAGGCTGACGTTCTTCAGGCGGAGGTATGATCCATCTTCCAAAAGGCGGTTACTGTGGAGGTTGTTTCGTGTTGACTCGAGTTCATAACGTGGTACATCCGTGATGTCTCCGGGTTTTTGCCATCGCCGAAGCGCCTCTACCGATTGGTTGCTTTCGAGGTCGGCACCCATATTAACATGAGTCGCTTTCGTGAAATTCAATACTTTGTTGCCAAGCGAAAACTGCATCAGGAAGGAAAGATCGAATCCCTTATAGGAGATGTTATTGGTCATCCCTCCGATAAGCTCGGCTTGTGCATTCCCAATGGCCATTGCGTCGGAGTTATTGATCAGACCATCACCGTTCCGATCCTCATAGATCGCATCACCAGTTGCCGGATCCACGCCCAGAAAGTTGAGTCCCCAGAAAGTTCCTAACGGCTCGCCTTCCATTACGACGTTCGTGCCGTCGACGCCTTCGCCGGTATACCCCCGGTAGAGTGGAAGCGAATCAGCCAGAAACAGCAC
>JANNPM010000024.1:0-17531 GCA_031400145.1 Chryseolinea sp.
TGGAAAACGTGGCCGCCGGTTTCAATATCAATGCCGAGGGACAAGGCATTATACCGGCGTTGTTCATCCAGCAAGTCATCGCGGTCTGGACTGTTAAGATTGTAATAATACTCTCCGGTCAGGGCGATGCTTTTAGAAAGTTTCAGTCTGCCCCCGAGTCCGAGGGCAAACTGGCTGTTATCCTCGTACGTCTCGACAAAATTCTTATGGATGAAGGCAGGCATCAACTGAAGAGAGAAAGCGGATGAAAATTTTCTGGCAATCAGCAGTTGACCGGTAAAAGACAGTCTGTCAGTATTTTCGAACGCTGCAGACACGTCCGAATTTTTCTTCGGTGAGAGCTTATAGGCAACGCCACCCAGCACGGTCGTTGAGAAAGGGAAGTCGTTCACCCCCTTGCTTTGGCGTAAAAATTTGTATTTCAAATAGCCATCGAGTGTTTTATCGGTAGAATTACGCCCGATACTTACCGATAGCCTGTCGGTTACTCCATAATCAAGGCCGAGGCGCACATACGCCTGATCCAGTCCAAACATTTCATAGATACCACCGTCGATAGCTCCGAACCGGTGACCAAAAATGAATTCAAGTGAGCCAGCATTCTTCGTCTCAATGGTATGCCCATTCCCCAACCGCGTGCCTTTAAAAGTGGCAAAAGTATACTCCGCTTCCGCCTTTGATTCGTTCTCCATCTCGCTTAGCAGATCATTTTGCGACCTTACCACCAGCGGGCCAACCATGATAGCAACCAGTAAGAATTTATTCATAACAAAGTTGACGCTTAAAATGAAAATCCCCCGAAGTCCGTGACCGCGGGGGATAATCAATTGTCTATAGTTGGCTTTAATCTGTATGGAAGATAGTAAAGCTCCAGGGATTCCGGGCGTCCAAATCGATTATTGGAGATTTTGGGGGATGAATTAACCATATGGAGGATGGACGACGAAGTGAAAAGAAAATCCCCCAAAGTTCAAGACCAAGGGGGATTCTCATGGCTAATGGTTGGCTTTAATCTGTGGTGAAATAAAACAAACCGCTGCTCAAAAGCAACGGCGGCAGCTTTCAAAACGATCCAAACCGAAACTATTTTGATTTTTCGGATGTGGAGTCACCCTGTAATGTATCCGGGGCGAGGTAATTCTTTTTTAGCCGTTCCTTGAGCTGGGACTTAGAGCCCGGAAAGGACGTCCTGCTGCCAATGTCGTAACTGGCGTATGCCAGCAAGATAATAAAGAGCAATGCCATCCATGCGAACCATTTCTTTGTCCGGCTCATGGGCTAGATGAATTCCAGGACCTTGTCCGCAAGTTTCACATTGTCTGAGAGCAGTTCGTAGAACTGGTCCTTATTAAATCTAAGTATCACGGTATCTGAACGGGCAATGATGATGTTGGTATTTACGAAGTTTGGCGAGGCTAACATCTCCCCAATGAACTGCTCTGCGCTGAAAACCGCAACTTGCGTTCCACGCTGAAAGAAATCTACAAGGCCAGATACGATTACGTAGAAATGGTTATTTAATTTTTCGTCCAGGGTTAATGAATCTTTGGCGCGCATCCTTATCTCCTCGCTGATATCAGATAACTGAGAAAGCGTAAGACCCGGAACATTCTCAAAGAAGTTCAGCTTCTGATAAAATAGAACTATTTGAAACCTGGTCATCTTTCTTTTTAGGATAACAAGTGTATCGAGCTCCTTCTTCAATCCTTCGCCCAGTCGCCTGGTGTGTTGCTCATACTCTTCATGGTTATGCTGATGGAGTGCCCATGCCGAAACCTCGCGTATCAGGCGATCTGGATTAAACAGCTGAGCGATAAGATCCAGCTTGAAATCCGTGATGCGAAGCAGGCCGATCTGATGAAGGACACATGCTTTTGTCCAACGGTTAGACTGGGCAAAATCCCGGTTGATCAGGAACTTTAAGACAAGCTTGTCATCCAGCTTCACGCGTGGATATAATTCATTGAGCTGTGATATGCGTTCTGTGTCTGAGAGGTCATCCAGAATAGGTATTACCCGCTGCTTCAGTTGCTCCGAAAGGAATACGTCAAGTAGTTCGATAGCGTAAGTGATACCTTCGGGCGTACCGCTATCTATATTCTCTTTTACCAATTGAATAGAATGCGTATCGTATAACATTGTCAACAGCATGTATATATGTTCAATGTCATTTTGTACCTCCCAGAGAAGCGCGGCCTTGATTTCATCGGCGAAGCCATCTGTGCCAATTTCCTGAATAGCACTGAGATTCCAACTGATATCGGCAATGTCGGATTCTATGGCATACTTGATGCGGGTGATTTGTGAAATGCCGGCTTTAAATCCACACTCTCCCAACGAAAGCAGCACTTGTGAGACAATGATCTTATTTGGGTAGTCTATTTTGCCCCATAGTATTTCCCTGGCGCGCTGTCCTCCCACCCGACCGATCACCTGAACTACACGCAACATCATTTGTGTGCTTTGTCCGCTGCGATAGAAGGTTCCTTCAAGGGCATTAACAGTTTCCTGCCCTATCTGGACCAATGCATTCATGGCCTGATTACCGAACACCGGATTACCAAGATTCTCGATAACACTATGAATGATCTCCTGATTATACTTCTTTATTGAAGTCTTGATAGCGGTATTTCTTACCGTGGGTTCACTATCATTCAGCAACTCCATAAGGAAGGACATGCATTCATCCCGGGACGTGTGTAGCAGCAACTCAGCTGCATAATGACGATCATGTGGGTTAGTAGACCGGGTTAGCTGCTGGATCCTCGTTTTTGTTATATCACCTCCGTGATCTATGATCAGCTGAATTTCTGACTTTGACAATAAATTCTTTTCCATTCCCCGTTTTGATCCATCAATCCGGATCACATATTCGTCAGAAACGGAAAGTCCTTTAAGCTCATTCATACGCTCCTGTGCGTAATGGCGTGCTCCTTCGTCATCATTTTTCATCAGGAGATTCACCAATGCCGGTATCCGGGCAGCATTGATCTTTTCCAGCAGCTTATAGCTAAAGACGGCTTTGCTGGAGAATGGCATATTCAACATGTTCTCCAGCCGTCGGACAATTTGTGTATATCCTTTTTCCAGCTTTTCAGCCTGCGCCTCCGAACTTTCAAGCTTTACCTTGATCTTCTGCCGGTATCCGTTATACAACTTGCTTACAACTAAGAAATAGATGCACGCGAGGATGATCAGCAAAAATGAGATATGGACAATATTGAAGAAAGGGACAAAGGCCAAACCAAAGATCAGCAAGCCACCAATAAACCGAGCACTCTCATTAACAAGTCCTTCGACCTTTGATTGGATGCTGAACCGAAGCCGGCTATCGAGCGGGATAAAGAATAATTTGAATACAGGATTTTCCAGGGATTCCCGCAAGGTCCAGTTAAACAGTCGGCTAAGCGATACAAAAAGGAAGAAGTAGATGAATCCCGTGGGCGCGATACTTTTCTCAAATCCGAATAACGTACCCATGGTTATAGATCCCAACGAAAATATGATCATGATAACCGGCAGGATAAAAAGAGATATCCTCAGACCGTAGTTGCTAATGATCCTATGGTTTACAAAAGTCTGCATGATCAGACTAATTCCGTAAACGGCCCCTACGAAGAACGAATTGAAATTTGTCAGATCTCTTTCGTTAGGATACTGTTCCGTGACAAGCCGCTGGAAGGAATACTGGCTGAATACAAACATAACCATAGAAATCAGCAGAAATACCGAGAGCAGGACAATAAATCGATCACCAAAAATCCTTGTAAGTCGCGACTCACGCCGGACTTCAACGCTTGCTTCACGCGGGTCATTTTTTGTTATCGTAAATGAGTTCGCTATAATGAGAAAAAGCATCGATACTACAGCAATGCTTATAGCGCAGATAAGAAGATAATTGGACGTTTCCTGTATGTATTTCGTGGTTAGCGGAATCACTATAAGCGTGGCAATGATCGCTGCGATGAGCTGTCCTGTGTCTATCCAGCCAATGATCCGTTTCGACTGGCGGAAAGTAAATAATCTCCCGAAAATTCCCCAAAAACTTAGCAGCAACACTGCGGTGTTGGGTCCGTTCATGCAATACAAGGCATACACATAGTAATCATGATAATCAGGATTTCCGTAGTGTATCAGCCAGTAAAGGCTGAGGGTAAAAAGAAATATGAGTATAACACTGCTTAGCGCGAGCGTTGTAAATTTGATCCATGTTTGCGCGGTGGAAAAAGCGCCGGTGGTAATGATTCCAAGTATCCCGGCAATTAGAAAGGCCTTGTCGAGATGTTTGCCGAGCCGGTTCAGGAAGAGAGAATCTGCTGTAACCTGGTAGGTCGCAATGAACACACCCATGAAAAATCCAGTGCAGAGCATGAGCACGATCTGCTTCTGCTCCTGCGTATGAATTCGGAGTGCTCCGAGGAAACGATTACCCATAAAGGAACCAAAGGTAGCAACAAAAACCGGCCTTTTGGACCGGTTTAAAGCGTTCCAGGGGGTATTCGTCGCATTATTTCTCTACTGCGGCAGAATCTTTCTTCGTAACGGGCACGCTCTTTTCCTGGTGGAAGGCAGCATTGAGTCCGACGATAACTTCCTGTGATATGTCCAGACCCTCACCTGCGTAAAGCAGGTCGCTTGAAGGATCGAGCTTCAAGACTATCTGCAGTCCTTTTTCCTCCCCATACTTCTTCAGAAAAACCGTAATCCGATCGTAAAGTTCTTTATTCAGCTTTGCTTCTTCCTCCATCATTTGCTGGCTCAGCGTCTGCTGGAACATCTGAAGGTTCTGTTGCTTCTTTCCTAAATCCTCCTCTGTGGCGCGGACCTGTCCGAGGGTCATGCTGGACACATTCCGTTGGTAGGCGGCAATTTCATTCTGAAGTCCCACGGCCCGATTCCGGTAGTCCTGATTAACCTTCTTATTCTTCTGTTCCAGTTGGTCACGCTGGATTTTGAGATAATCGTAATGCTGAAGAACGGTGTCAGAGTTAATGTAAGCGATCTTTGCATTCCGGAGGTCAGCGGATACTGGCGAGGCGACGGAAGACTTTCCACCGGAAAAATGGAGATAGAATAACACCGCTACTGCGATAAACAAAACTACATTCAGCACGATGGACAAATTCTTCATTATTTGAAATGGTTAGCGGCGCAAATATGTGCAGAATTTAAGAATTGGCAGAATAGCGCGGGAAGAAAACATTGGGCAATTAAAAATCTATGTTTTCAATCGCCGCTATTCCTTAAACCACGCTGCGTACATGGGATAGTTTGATGCTGTTCGGTGGATGACGGCCTTTAACTCCTCGCTCGTAGAATTTATTTTCTTGGCGGGCATTCCCCCGTATACGCTTCCCGCCTCGACGTGGGTCCCTGATAATACTACGGCGCCGGCAGCAATAATTGAATTGGATTCAATTACCGCGTTGTCCATGACAACAGCCCCCATGCCGATAAGCACTTCGTTATGGATGGTGCATCCATGTACGACTGCATTGTGGGCAATAGACACATTATCTCCGATAATTGTTTTAGCACGCTGATAGGTGCAATGAATTACAGCCCCATCCTGAATATTGGTATTGTTACCGATCGTGATCGAATTGACATCACCCCGGATTACCGCGTTAAACCATACCGTACAGTTATCGCCCATCGAAACCTCGCCGACAATCGTGGCGTTCTCCGCAACGAAACAATTGTTTCCAAAGCTCGGACTATGCCCGCGCACTGCTTTGATCAAGGCCATTGGTTTTTTTTTCGAAATCTACGATTACAAATCAGATTTCTTAATTCTGCCTGACAAGATGTCACATGTACAATAAATCTATTAATTTTGCGACTTGTTACCAGACCATATGAAGAATGCGATTAATGTGATCAATGAAATAGAAGTTGTCGACGGGGAAGAACCTGTAGAATGTGAGGCTTTTTCAGTAACGAGAGACCAGTGCTCAGGGAACATGCGCAAACTTTATATAGAGAGCTATGGCTGCCAGATGAATTTTTCTGACAGCGAGATTGTGGCATCGATCCTTGAAAAGAATGGATTTGATACTACCTCCGACATCCATCAGGCAGACGTTATTTTTCTCAATACCTGCTCTATCCGCGATAAGGCGGAACAAACTATACGCCACCGTCTCATGCACATGACTGGTCTGAAAAAGCAACGACCCATGCTGCTCATCGGCGTCCTCGGCTGCATGGCCGAGAGGCTAAAGACAAAGCTGCTGGAAGAGGAAAAGATCGTTGACCTTGTGGCGGGTCCTGATGCATACCGGGATCTTCCACGGCTCATTGAGCAGGTTGACGACGGTGAAAGAGCCGTCAATACTTTCCTTTCCCGTGAGGAGACTTACGGAGATATCAGCCCCGTCCGTCTCAATTCTAACGGTGTCACTGCTTTCGTGTCCATCATGCGCGGATGCGATAACATGTGTTCTTTCTGTGTAGTGCCCTTTACGCGCGGCCGGGAAAGAAGCCGTGATCCGCGTTCTATCGTCGCAGAATCTCGTGACCTTTTCGAAAAAGGATACCGGGAAATTACACTGCTTGGTCAAAACGTTGACTCATACAAGTGGAGCAACGGATTGAATAGCAAGGCCTGGATAGAAAAAAAGCAAATCCAGCAGGTAGTGACTTTCGACCAGCTTCTTGAGATGGTAGCCAGCATTCACCCGGATTTGCGGATAAGGTTTTCAACATCTCACCCCAAGGATATAACCGATGAGGTGCTCCATGTTATGCGCAAATATGAAAACATCTGTAAGAATATTCATCTGCCTTTACAAAGTGGAAGCACACGGATACTTGAATTAATGAACCGCGGTTATACCGCGGAATGGTATTTCAATAAAATACTAAGAATCAAAGAGATACTTGGCGATGATTGTGGTTTATCTTCAGATATGATCAGTGGTTTTTGCAGCGAATCAGACGCAGACCATCAGCATACGCTCAACATGATGGACAGTGTGAAGTTTGATTTTGCCTACATGTTCTCCTATTCGGAACGTCCGGGAACACTGGCGGAGAAGCGCTTCGCGGATGACGTGCCTGACGAAGTTAAGAAGGGGAGGCTGGAAGAGATTATTCGCAAGCAAAGAGCGCATTCGCTTGAGCGCAATCTTCGGGACGTAGGGAAAACGCACAGGGTTTTGGCCGAAGGATTTTCGAGGCGATCAGACGCTTTCCTTCAGGGAAGGAATACAACCAACAAAGTAATTGTGTTCCCCAGGGAAAATTTTTACAAGGGTCAGTACGTCAATGTGCTTGTATCGTCTTGTACGGGCGGCACACTTTTAGGCCGCGCGGTGTTATAATGGATACAGATAACAATATAGATGTCCATCAGGGGGCATGAAAAAATGGCAATTACAGATTCAGAAATACAAAGCGTAAAGCAAAGATTTGGCATTATCGGCAATTCACCATTGCTGAATAATGCCGTCAGTGTCGCCATGCAGGTGGCGCCTACGGATATGTCGGTTTTAATTACAGGTGAGAGCGGCAGCGGAAAGGAATCATTTTCCAAAATCATTCATCACCTTAGCCCACGGAAGCATGGGCAATTTATCGCGATCAATTGTGGTTCTATTCCGGAGGGTACGATAGACTCTGAACTATTCGGTCATGAGAAAGGATCGTTCACGGGAGCCCATGAGGCGCGCAAAGGCTACTTTGAGGTTTCGAATGGCGGATCAATATTCCTGGACGAGATAGGAGAAATGCCATTGGGTACGCAGGCACGCTTGCTACGTGTGCTGGAGAATGGAGAGTTTATCAAGGTTGGTTCTTCCAAAGTGCAGAAAACGGACGTTCGCGTGGTTGCAGCCACCAACATAAACCTCATGAAGAATGTTGAGGACGGAAAATTCCGGGAGGACTTGTATTACAGATTGAGCACTGTGCCTATCTATGTTCCTCCCCTTCGTGAACGCGGAAAGGACGTCGAGCTATTGTTCAGGAAGTTTGCGTCCGATTTTGCCGAAAAGTATAAAGTCCGACCAATCTCGCTGACGGACGATGCAAAGGAAGGCTTGCTTGCCTATCGCTTCCCTGGAAACATTCGTCAGCTTAAGAACCTGGTAGAGCAGATCTCGGTGTTGTCCTCCGAGAACAAAGACATCAACGGCGACAGGCTAAGGCAGTACATTCCAAAGGAAAACAACCTCCCGGCACTTTACCGATCGGGCGCTCTTGATAAAGAAAGTCTGTCCGAGCGCGATATTCTCTATAAGGTGCTGTTCGACATGAAAAAGGATTTTAATGACCTAAAAAAGCTTGTCCTGGAGAGTTTTTCCAATCCGAATAAAGCTTCTCAACTTGTGAAGGAACATCCCGGGCTTTTCGAAGGCATTCATGACGAAGAAGATGGCGCACCGAGTGCGCCGGTTGTGCTAAACCTTTCACCGGGCGAGCAACAACACGATGAACATGTCATTGATGTGCATGATATATCGCATGAAGCAGAAGATGATTCTCTATCAATCGAGAAGAAGGAGAAGGAGCTTATCATCCGGGCCCTCAGAAAGAACAGCAATAAGCGTAAGTACGCCGCGCGCGATTTGGGCATCAGCGAGCGCACGCTTTATCGCAAAATCAAGCAGTATGACCTGGAAGATTAGAAATCAGTTTCAGCGACTCGCCATGATATTGGTGATGACGTGCTTCGCAACTTCGTGTGGTGTTAGCGTCAACTATTCTATGTCGGGTAGTTCGACCACAGCCAAGACCATCACGATCACGGAATTCTACAACAATACGGACCTCGGCCAAGCCAACATCGGTCAAACGTTTACCAACCAGTTGAAGAATTATTTTATCCAAAACTCTAACCTGGCCGTGGTCGTGGAAGGTGGCGAGCTGTTGTTGGAGGGAGAGGTTTCGGATTACAGACTTACGCCTATAGCGCCAGTTGCCGGCGCAGATGCAAACGAAATCAGTCAGGCGTCCTCGACACGCTTAACCATCACTGTTAATGCCACTTACGTCAATACACTTGACGAATCTATGAGCTTCAATGACAGGTCGTTCTCGTTTTACAAAGATTTTCCTAACGACCAAAACATAACAGATGTCGAAGAACAGTACACCCGACAGATTTTTGAGCGGATTGTCAACGACATCTTCAATGCCTCCGTTGCGAATTGGTAGTAAAATTTGCAGTTTTACCATTCAGCAGAAAATTTGCCTGTGGAAAAAGAGCTCTTTATAAACGTCTTGAAAAATTTTTCAAAAAGCTCTGAGAATGAAGCGTTAAACATAATTTCTTTAAAGCAATCCTTTCCATATAGTCAGGTGCTGCAAGCCCTGGCGGCACGTCTCAGCAAAGACCATGACTTAAAGGGTAAAGAGGAGGCATTACAGACCGCGGCCATTTATGCCTCAGATCGCGCGGTGCTGAAGAGCGTAATGACACTTGAAGTGCTTCCAGGCGTTCCCGCCAATGTGATCAATGGTCAAGCGTCTACGGAGACTGCGGCCTTCCCCGCTACAGATAGAAAGCAGATCGCGGCCGACACCACTGGCGTTACGGCAGGAGAGCAGGTGGCGAGGGACGGTCATTCGCCACAGCCTGCGACGGTAGCAGATGAACAGATAACTGATGTGGATGTTGACCAATCCGTATTTGAAGTGACTCCATCTGTTAATGGAATACAGAACGCGGGGTCGCTGCCGGGAATAACCCCCGGTGGACCAAAGGCATCGATAGTCCAGAGTGTAGCCGATGAGGTTATGGATGATCTTGAAAAGCTTCATCGTCTGAAACACGATTTTGAAGTGTCGTTCGAAGCAAACCAGGCCCATCAGGCCAACGCCGCCCTGTTAGATGCTAAAACTGGAATTGCCCTACCAGATAAAGCCGGTGTACCGAAATCAAATCGCGTACGGATCACAGAATCTGCCAAATCTTCGCTTGCCAGAGAGGTGAAAGAAGATGTTCCGGCCGATCAACAGCCAAAAGTGGTCTCCTCAATGAAACGGCATGTGGAAACTCTCATAAACGAGATCGTTAACGGGAAGCAAAAGATCGAACCTGACAGTCCCAAACAAATGGAGCAAATTCAGATGATCGACAAGTTTATTAAGACACAGCCTACGATAAGCAGTAAAGACAAGTTTATACAGGCTCCCGAGGGCGACCTGGCAACCACTAAGACGGGAGAATTCACTGACAACATCGTGTCAGAAACCCTGGTTGAAATTCTGCTCAAGCAGGGTAAGCACGATAAAGCGATAGAAGTACTTAAGAAACTGATTTGGAAGTTTCCGCAAAAAAAAGCTTACTTTGCCGCTCAAATTGAGGACTTGAAAAAGTAGGCCGTCATGTATACGCTGATTATCGCTTTAATTATCCTTTTCGCTGTTTTGCTGGTGTTGGTAATCCTGGCGCAGAACTCCAAAGGCGGAGGATTGACCAGTCAGTTCGGTGGCTCATCAGCCAGTAACATCATCGGTGTCAAAAAGACCGGCGACCTCCTGGAGAAGCTCACCTGGGCCTTCATCATTGCCATTATGGCCCTGACGCTTTCAACCAATTTTGTTTCGTCAAATCGTACCAATACGAACGAAATTCTGGAAAGAGCCGGAGAACAGGCACCCGCCACTCCCGCTCCAAATCTTAACCTGCCAGACGTTTCGACAGACGAGGCTGCGGACAGCGTGCGATAGTTGTTAAGAATTCTTAAACAATACGCGACCCTATCTACTTACTTTTTTTGCTGCCCAATGGCTAAAAGGCACGCAGGTAAAATCCCGCTTCGCCGTCCAGCAACCTATTGCGGCGTGTGAAACTAATCACTAAATTGGTAGAGCGGTAAAGTCTGACATATGGAAAAATTGTCCAAGGATTGGTTAACACAGGGTCTTATAGATTTCGAGTACAAGAAGTACCTGCTGATGGCGTACTTACAAACCGTGAAGAATTCCTTCGGAAAGATCGAGTTATACCCATTTCTTGCCGACCTTGTATTTCATTACAGAAACCTTCAGGCGTTGAAGGACAACAAGGCGCTCATCCGTGATTCATTTCCCAAGGAATTGTCGCTTGAGGAGTTTAAGAAGCTGGAACTTACGTACCGCGCCATGATTGAAGACGATGTGGTAATGAGTGAACTGGAGACCATTATAAACTTTGCCCTTCCCCAAATTAAGGAATCCTTGCAGGAGGGGTCAGTGATCTATGAGTACGTGGAGTCGCAGTGCGAAATTTCAACGATTGGCGTAACGCCATTGTATGCCAACGAAGGGTATCTTTTTGTGACGCAGCCGCCCGAAAAGGAGACAAACATCTATCGTTATCAGATGAGCATTTTTGAAGACAGTCAGGAGCAGCTGAGGAGTCTTAATACTCAATTCATTGAGTGCGTCGAGAAAAGTACCATGAACACGTATGAAAGGCTGAAACTTGATCTGATCAAAAAATTTAAAGACCTGCCTAATCCCGCCGCATACCTTATCCTGGCAAAAATGAAATTTCCTTTTTCTGAAACGTTGATGCCAGTTGCCAAGAGGTTATTCGTCAAGCACATTTCAGCAAGCTGATCCGGCTCCCCAGTCTGCCATATCTGACATCATGGCGTTTTTGCCCTGAACCTTACATGTCAGCCCCGCGATGAAAATGCGGAAAAACCTGACATCTTTTACAAATTCCCCTTAAATCCGGCTTTTTTACGCCTTGGCACAATAGGTGATAAGCCGAGGTATCAATCATTATTAACCTTTTAAACCAGAACATATATGGCCAAAATCAACTTCAAACCAAATGAGGACCGGGTGTTAGTTGAACCCGCTGAAGCTGAAACCAAGACTGCATCGGGAATCATCATTCCAGACACTGCAAAAGAAAAACCCCCAAAAAGGCAAAATCATCGCGGTCGGCGAAGGCCTTAAGGACAAGCCTGTGACCGTAAAGGTTGGGGATAGCGTGCTTTACGGAAAATATTCCGGCACGGAGATCACGATCGAAGGCAAAGAGTACCTCATCATGAGAAACTCTGATATTTTCGGAATTATTTAATGTTTAACAATCCAAATACATACAACTATGGCTAAAGAAATAACCTTTGATACCTCGGCGAGAGACAAGATCAAGAAAGGTGTTGATAAACTAGCAGATGCAGTGAAAGTCACCTTAGGTCCAAAGGGTCGTAATGTGATCCTCGATAAGAAATTTGGCGCGCCAACAGTAACAAAAGATGGTGTTTCTGTTGCTAAGGAAATTGAACTGAAGGACCCCATTGAAAATATGGGTGCCCAGCTTGTAAAAGAAGTTGCTTCAAAGACCGCAGATGCTGCGGGAGATGGAACAACTACGGCAACAGTTTTAGCACAATCTATCTATGCTCACGGCATTAAGAACGTGGCAGCGGGCGCAAATCCAATGGATTTGAAACGTGGAATTGACAAAGCTGTCGACGCCGTTGTTGAGCACCTCAGAAAGCAATCCAAGAAACTGAAGGACTCCAGCGAAATATCACAGGTCGCAACGATCTCGTCCAATAGTGATGAAACTATCGGCAAAATGATCGCTGATGCCATGGAAAAAGTTGGCAAGGACGGCGTTATCACCGTTGAAGAAGCTAAAGGAACTGAGACAGAAGTAAAGACGGTCGAAGGAATGCAATTCGACAGAGGCTATCTTTCTCCATACTTTGTTACGAACACAGAAAAGATGGAGGTAGATCTGGATCAGCCTTACATCTTGATATACGACAAGAAGATCAGCAGCATGAAAGAGTTGCTTCCCGTTCTTGAACAATCAGCACAAACCGGCAAACCTCTTGTTATCATTGCAGAAGAAGTCGAAGGTGAAGCGTTGGCTACATTAGTTGTCAATAAGATCCGTGGCGCGTTACGCGTTGCTGCTGTGAAGGCACCAGGTTTTGGCGACAGAAGAAAAGCCATGCTTGAGGACATCGCCGTGCTGACTGGCGGAAAGGTAATTTCGGAAGAGCAGGGATTCAAGCTTGAAAACGCTACGCTTGACATGCTCGGACGTGCGGAGAAAATAAACATCGACAAGGATAATACTACAATTGTCAATGGTGGCGGCAAGAAGCCTGAAATTCAGGGCCGCATTGCCCAGATCAAGGCGCAAATCGAAACTACTACTTCGGATTACGACAAGGAAAAATTGCAAGAACGTCTCGCGAAACTGTCAGGCGGCGTAGCTATCCTTTATGTAGGTGCTGCGACCGAAGTTGAGATGAAAGAAAAGAAAGATCGCGTTGATGATGCGTTGCACGCTACACGCGCTGCTGTTCAGGAAGGAATCGTACCTGGTGGCGGTGTTGCTTATATCCGTGCTATTGAAGCTCTCAAGAATATCGAGGATCTTGGTCTGAACAACGAGGAT
Source organism: Chryseolinea sp. (assembly GCA_031400145.1). GTDB lineage: Bacteria > Bacteroidota > Bacteroidia > Cytophagales > Cyclobacteriaceae > Chryseolinea. The sequence continues at coordinate 13,364 of JANNPM010000024.1, forward strand.
CAGGCAACAGGTGTGAACATCGTACGCCTTGCCCTTGAATCTCCTCTCAGGACTATCGCAGAGAACGCAGGCCAGGAAGGTTCTGTAATTGTGAACAAAGTTCGTGATGGCAAGAAAGATTACGGATACAATGCCCGCGACAATAAGTTTGAGAACTTTTTTGAAGCAGGTATCATCGATCCTACTAAAGTTACACGCCTTGCACTTGAAAATGCAGCTTCTATTGCAGGCCTTCTGCTGACAACGGAAGCAGTGGTTTCCGAGATTGCAGAAGATCATCCGGCACCGGCTATGCCTCACGGCGGCGGCGGAATGGGTGGCATGATGTAATCAAGATCAAAACAGCAAATAAAAGGCTTCTCCTCACGGCGAAGCCTTTTTTTGTTGCGTTAGCAGCAGGTGGCTGACTTTATGACACTGCGCGAAATCCTTATTGTGAAAAGGAAAGTGTACATCACCCAAGGGAATCGCTGGAAATCTTACGCTGGTGCGACTACTTTTTCACTGCTTCCCGGTACAGCATAAACGTCATGGCCAGGAAAAATAAGGCACCCATGATTGCATAACCCCCCGCCCCCAGTGCGCCGACGAAACCATGCTCCATATTTAGCATGTTCATGCCGTTAGCAGCCAGGACGGAAAAGATGGCGACGATCACGCCTGTCAATGCACCTCCTGCAATCAATCCTGTAGCGAACAGGCTTCCGCGTCCCAGCTCGTCGTCCTCAATCTTCCGATGATGCTTCCTGGCCCTCCAGTCGACGTACCCCTTAACAGCCCCGCCGGCAAATATGGGTAGTGTTGTGGAAATCGGCAGGTATAATCCAATTGCAAATGCCAGCGCCTTAATGCCACACAGTTCCAGCGTGACAGCGATGAATACCCCTACAATTACAAATTGCCAGTCCAGGTTAAATGATAAGATCCCTTTGGCGAGCGTCGCCATTAATGTGGCCTGTGGTGCAGGATAGGTATCGCTGCCGATAGCATGCCTGAGTCCCTGGGCCATCATCTCGGGTGTAGGAGTATCCAGGATATGGATGACGACACCGATGGCCGCGGATGATACAATTGCTCCAATGAACAGCGCCAACTGCTGATATTTGGGAGTGGCACCGACAATGTAACCTGTCTTCAGATCCTGCGACGTCCCACCCGCATTGGAGGCGGCAATACAGATCATAGCCCCTACCACCAAGGCAAGAGGCTCAAATAATTTTCCTGACCAACCGACACTGGTGAAAATAAGGCAGGTGCCCATCAACGTCGCTATAGTCATTCCAGATATAGGGTTATTACTGGTACCGATGAGACCAACGATACGGCTGGATACAGTCACAAAAAAGAATCCGAATACAACGATCAGGAGGCCGATGAGCAGCTTCTGAAAGATGTTGCTTCCGGGTATGATGCTGCTTGGAAGCAGCGCAACCAGCAACACGAGTGCTATGCTTCCCACTATTACAACCTTAAACGATAAATCCTGTTCTGTCCTGTTGACACCAGCAACATTTTTCTCCTTGATGGATGCCATGCTTTCCTTAAACGAAGAGATAATTGTTGGGATGGTTTTTATCAGCGTAATGAATCCACCTGCAGCCACGGCACCAGCCCCTATCTGTCGAATGTATGCCCGGTAGATCGCGTCTGCATAGCTTCCGAACGTATGTGCCTGCGGATCCCATGCGCCTGGGCCGCCCGTTGCGCTGATGTGTGTCAGATAGCCCAGCTTAACCAGCTGCAGTGCTATGGTGTCCGGATCGACCAATGTTGTCAGCAAGGGAATCAATGCCCACCAGGCCAATACGGACCCTGCGACCAGAATACCTGAAATGCGCGGACCAACGATGTATCCGACACCCAGGTATTCGGGAGTGATCTCGGCGCGGGTTGCTGCGGCCGGCCAGTATCTGTTCAAACTAGATGTGGCAACGGACGGGATTTCGGCGATGACGTGAAATACCTTTTGCAATACGGCGTAGCCAAAGGCAACACCCATTCCAACAAATGCAGTCTTTGCGAAAACTCCGCCCTTCTCTCCGGCTTTGAGTACCGATGCACAGGCAGTCCCTTCGGGAAAGGGAAGGACTCCGTGCTCCTTTACAATCAGGGAACGACGAAGTGGTATCATCATAAGTGTTCCCAGCATCCCTCCAAAGGCTGCAAGAATGAGTATGGTGAGATAGTCGAAATAGGACTCTCCGATACTGACACCATCTTCACCTGGCGAAAGGAACAAGAAACCCGGGAGCGTAAACACCACACCCGCAGCAATTGACTCCCCGGCCGAACCTGTAGTCTGAATGATGTTATTCTCAAGAATAGTAGTCTTCAGAAATTTTCTACCCAACGTGATGGCGATCACGGCAATTGGAATCGAGGCCGTGACCGTTAGTCCGGCCTTCAGCGCCAGATAGACCGTGGATGATCCGAACAACACACCGAACAAGGAGCCGAAAATAATCGACTTGGCTGTAAACTCCGCCACGCGTTCGTCAGATGCCACATACGGTTTGAATACTCTTTTCTCTTCCATGCTAATCGCAAATTAAAGTTATGCAGTGCCGGGAGACCTGCTGATTAATGCATTGTAAACCAACATAGACAACGTAGAAGCTATCCCAATTCCCCCGACAATAAACCACATCAGGGATGGATTTGTATAAAGGTAGTTTGCCCTAAGCCAGTCAGCAATAGGACCAGCTCCGAAAGATCCCAAAGCAACTGGAAGAAAAGAAAATCCCATAAAGGTGCCAACCTGATCCTTAGGAGCAAGATTACTGACGTACTCATAAAACCGAGGAGCCTGCACTGCTTCACCAAGTGCAAAGATCGCTATGCCAATCACCGCGGCGCTGACGGTAACAATGGATCCCATAATAAGCCAGCAAAAGCTAGAGAGCAGAAATCCAAATGTCATGGCCATAATGGGTTTCCATCCCCGGACCAGCGCCGCCATGGGAACTGTTAACACGATAATGCCGAAGGCGTCTACGGCCTCAAGGATCTCAAATTTCCGGAAGTGCAGCACATCTGTGGCGTAGAAAGGCAACAGGTAATATATCTGCCAGAACATCAGCCAGAATCCAGAAAATATAATGAGAAATGCCATGAAATTAAAGTTGCTGAAAACTATCAACATGTCCCGGAAAACCTTTCCAAAGGTCCTTCGTGGGGTTGCTTCAGCAGCCTCAGGCTCTTTAAAGAAGATTAACGTGCCGAAAAATAACAGAAAGGATGTCAGGGAGGACATGAACAGCACGTATTCGATGCCTAGTTCTTCCCTGACCTGCAAGGCAACCAGTGGCCCGATCGCCCCGCCAAGATTTGCGAGTGTGTAATAAATCGAGAATGCCAATCCCTTAGAATCGGGACGTGATGTAATCGCCACCGTGCCGACGATGGACGGTTTAATCAGGGATCCTCCTATCGCAGTCAGCAAAAGCACAAGCAGTATGTATGTTTTTTTACCAATGGTGGCAACAATTGATTCGCCGAATTCCACCCCAGCCACCCCGATGAGAAAATATCCGATTGAGAATATGGCAAAGCAACTCAGCAGCGTCCGCTTGAATCCAAACTTATCCACCAATACGCCGGCTACTATTGGCAAAAAGAAAATAAGTCCGGAAAACAGCCCTGCGAGCGTTCCGGCCTCATTTACGAGCCCGACTTTTTCAGCCAGGTATTTTGTCAGGACGGCCTTTGAGCCATAAAAGGCAAGGCGCTCGAAAAGTTCGAGGGTATTGGCAATCCAGAACATCGACGAAAATCCAGTACGGAACTCATGAAGACGTTTGGCAATGAGCATTTAAAATTATCAATTACAGGGTGTGAATTGGGTAAGATCGAACTCATAATTCATAAATCATAGCTCAGCATTGCTTATATTTGATGTCTAAATTTTGAATAAGATGTGGCTTAATTCGGGTGCGTCGCTTTCTGCGGTACTAGTTCTGTGTACCGTGTCAATGGCGCAGGTGTCTTTGTTCTCTCCATACGATTGCCGGGAGCATGCTGAAGGGGCACCCACGGTAGAACGTTTCACTGTCGAAACTGCTCCTGAAGAAATGGGGTTTCCGGGCGACAATTTCGAGATGATGGACACTGGTGCCGTGTGGAAAAACTGGAATTACGTTGAGAACTATGCTTTCGGGAAAGACCGTGG
>JANNPM010000064.1:0-2363 GCA_031400145.1 Chryseolinea sp.
ACCGGCGTCAGCCGCGTCCAGCTGGTTCCGCCATTTACCTGATAATTCAATGCTTGGAAATTCTTTTTCTGCGTGACGCGTATCGGATACAGGTGACAGGAAATAGGTTTCTTCCAACCGATTTTTCCATCATTAAATGCCTGCTCAATGCCGCATTTTAAGATACCTTTGGCGTCATAAATTGCATAGACACATTCTCGTCCATCAATTACAGGGGTACACAGGTCCCCATCATCATCGATTGTATGCGGCCCCTGTTTTTCAATTTCTTCAATGCCGCGTGGACTCAGGTATTCTTTAATCTGTGGGTAAATTTCTTCCAGTATCGCAAGTTCTTCCTGCAAGAGCGGGGCGCCATAATCTCCCTCAACGCAACAGGCTCCCTTGCATTTATCCAGGTTGCACACAAATTCTTTCTCCCAGATATCGTCTGAAACCAGGACCTCACCAACTTTGATCATGGCTGCTAAGATAAGGTTAATTGAGTTGATGATTCAATATAGTACCCAAAATAGAGCATGGTCCAGGACAGGGTTTCGCAGCGTTAATCATGAATCTCTGGACATAACTATATACATGTTGAACCTTTACTTTAAACCAGAGATCTAGTACAGTTAAAATTTCGAACCGAAGGGTGAAATTTTCAGCACAAATGTTATAAGTTTAACATTTGCATCCCTATAAGTTGTGCCGAATTATTATCACTGGATGAATAGAATACCGGTTGTAACTTACACCCCATTATGATGGATTATCTTGAGAGCCTGAATGAGCCCCAGCACGAGGGGGTAGTGAATACTGAGGGAGCGTGTATGCTAATCGCCGGAGCTGGATCCGGTAAAACAAGGGTGCTAACTTACAGGATTGCGCACCTTATCAGCAAGGGAGTCGATCCTTTTAACATCATGGCGTTAACCTTTACGAACAAGGCATCGCGCGAAATGCGCGACCGCATCGAAAAGGTTGTGGGACATGATGCGCGCAATCTCTGGATGGGAACCTTTCACTCTGTCTTTGCGCGCATACTGCGGGCGGAAGCACACCATCTTGGCTACACAAATAACTTTACGATCTACGACACGGATGATTCAAAGACGCTCATCAAGCATATCGTTAAGGAGATGGGTCTGGATGATACGGTGTATAAGGCCAGTAGTGTCTTTAACCGTATTTCCGCCGCCAAGAATAGTCTGATTAGCTGGCAGGGATATCTCAATAATGCTGAGCTCATGGGAGACGACGCCGCCAATCTCAGACCCGAAGTCGGTAAGATATACAGGGCTTACGCGATGAGATGCTTCAAGGCAGGTGCCATGGATTTCGATGATCTATTATTCAACACAGATAAGCTGTTCAAAGACCATCTGGAAGTATTGAATAAATATCAGCACCGTATCCAGTACGTGCTTGTAGACGAGTTTCAGGATACCAACCTTTGCCAGTATTTCATCATCCGTAAACTGGCAGCTGTACGACAGAACATCTGTGTTGTAGGCGATGACGCGCAAAGCATCTACGCCTTTCGCGGAGCAGATATCACCAACATCCTGAATTTCGAGCGTGACTATCCCGAGCTGCGGGTCATCAAACTTGAGCAAAATTATCGTTCGACGAAAAATATCGTGAGCGCGGCCAATTCTGTTATTAAAAAGAACCGGGCACAGCTTCCTAAAAATGTATGGACGGAAAATGAAGCAGGCGGACTGATAGAGCTGATTAAGGCAGTTTCTGACAATGAAGAAGGACGTCTGGTGGCGTCATCTATTTTTCAGGAAAAGATGCAGCACCAACTGAAGTTCAGTGACTTCGCAGTGTTGTACCGCACCAACAGTCAGTCGCGCGCAATTGAAGAAGCACTCCGGCGCATGAACATCAAGTACAAAGTCGTCGGTGGTCTGTCATTTTACCAAAGAAAAGAGATCAAGGACCTGTTGGCTTATATGCGATTCACTATCAACCGACAGGACGAAGCTTCATTTCGCAGGATAATTAATCTTCCCAAGCGCGGCATCGGTGATTCGACGGTGGATAAGATCATTGTCGCAGCCAACGATCATGCTATTTCCATCTGGGAAGTTCTGCAACATGCCCAGTCGTTTATCGGAGGAAGGGCCGCGGCCCCACTGGAGGATTTCGTCGCTATGATACGCCGCTTTGGAATTGAGGTTGAAAGAAAAGACGCGTACGATGCCGCCTTCGAGATCGCGAAGGGCTCCGGCCTGCTTCGTGAGCTTTATGAGGATAAAACTATTGAAGGTTTAAGCAGATACGAGAATGTACAGGAATTGCTGAATGCGATCAAGGAGTTTGTCGATGATCCCGAACGTCAGGAAAAAGGTCTCGGTTCGTTTTTGCAAGAGGTG
>JANNPM010000080.1:0-2082 GCA_031400145.1 Chryseolinea sp.
AAGATCACCGGTAAAGAAGGTGAAAAATTCAGCGGTCCGGCGAGAGTATTCAATGGCGAGTTCGATCTGAACGAAGGAATAGGCGCGGGGAAAGTTAAAGCCGGTGATGTGGTGGTTATTCGCAACGTAGGGCCTAAGGGAGCGCCGGGCATGCCCGAAATGCTGAAGCCGACATCGGCCATCATGGGCGCGGGCCTGGGTAAGAGCGTAGCATTGATCACCGATGGAAGGTTTTCGGGTGGATCTCACGGTTTTGTTATTGGTCACATTACTCCGGAAGCATTTGAGGGCGGCCTGATAGGACTGGTGGAAGACGACGATCTTATTGAAATCGATGTGCAGGGTCACGCCATCAATTTGCTGGTAGAGGCTGCTACACTGGCAAAAAGGAGGGCAGCATGGGTTCAGCCCCCGCTGAGAGCGAAGAATGGTGTTTTAAAGAAGTATGCTAAACAAGTAAAAACGGCTGCTGATGGATGCGTTACTGACGAAGACTAAAGTTGCTGAACCGGAAAAAAATCCGGCGCCAACCAAATTGAAGATCACTGGATCTGAAGCATTGCTTGAGAGCCTGATCGCCGAAGGTACGGACCTGATCTTCGGATATCCTGGAGGAGCGATCATGCCTGTATATGATGCGTTGTATCATTATGCAGACAGACTCACGCACATATTGGTAAGGCACGAACAAGGTGCGATCCACGCTGCCCAGGGCTTTGCACGCGTCACAGGCAAAGCAGGCGTTGTGTTTGCAACCTCCGGACCAGGCGCAACCAATCTCGTGACAGGTCTTGCTGACGCATTGATAGACTCTACACCACTGGTGTGCATAACAGGGCAGGTATTTGCCCATTTGCTTGGTACAGATGCCTTTCAGGAGACGGATGTTGTCAATACCACCATCCCGGTAACGAAATGGAATATCCAGGTAACGGAAGCTAAGGATATTGCCGAAGCTGTGGCAAAGGCGTTTTACATAGCGAACTCGGGGCGCCCAGGACCGGTACTGGTCGACATCACCAAGAATGCTCAGAATGAAATGATCGAGCCCGTCAAACACAGGCGCTGCGAAAATATCCGCACGTACAGGCCAAAGCCTGTTATGCAGCAAAGCCAGGTGTCTGCTGCCGCTGCGTTGATTGATGGTGCAAAGAAGCCCTACATTCTTGCAGGCCAGGGCGTATTACTTGCCGATGCAACAGAAGAGTTAAAAGCATTCTCTGAAAAAACGGGGATCCCCGTAGCCTCTACGTTACTTGGACTTGGCGCCTTCCCGACAGATCATCCGAATTACGTTGGATACCTCGGTATGCACGGCAATTATGGTCCGAACCTGAATACAAATCAATGCGATGTGCTTATCGCAGTAGGCATGAGATTCGACGACAGGGTTACAGGCAACGTGAGCAAGTACGCCAGGCAGGCCAAGATTATCCATATAGATATCGATAAGGCAGAGATAAACAAGATCATCAAAGCGGATATTGCCGTTCACGCAGATGCTAAAGAGGCCCTTGGCGCTCTCGTCACGCATTGCAACGTGAATAAACACGCATCATGGATCGAAAGCTTTATACAGCTTAATGCAATTGAATATGAAAAGGTCATCGAGAAGGAATTCAATCCGACAGGCATCCTGAACATGGCCGAGGTGATTAATCATCTCTCGAATTTAACAAAGGGTGAGGCCATCGTTGTCACAGACGTGGGGCAGCATCAGATGACGACCTCGAGATATTACAAGTATAGGAACCCCAGGACGAATGTTACATCGGGTGGCGCCGGGACGATGGGCTTTGCTCTTCCTGCTGCTATGGGTGCGAAGCTTGGTATACCGGACAAACAAGTCGTTGCCGTGATCGGAGATGGCGGCTATCAGATGACCGTTCAGGAGCTGGGAACGATCATGCAGTATAAGATCCCGGTAAAGATCATTGTACTGAATAACAGCTTCCTTGGAATGGTACGCCAATGGCAACAACTGTTCCACGAAAAGCGTTATTCGTTCACCGAAATGCAAAACCCCGACTTTATCAAGCTCGCAGAAGCATATAGCATTCCTGCGAAAAAAGTAGCGGACCG
>JANNPM010000138.1:0-4145 GCA_031400145.1 Chryseolinea sp.
CTTTTGCATGATGATATCCAGTATCTTATGGCAAAAGAACTTTTCGCCACGAGCGACGGTCGTTACAGCAATAAGAATCTCTTCCTTACTGCATTCCTTCGTAAGATAGCCGGTTACGCCTTCCTGAAGGACTTGCAGAATATTTGCTTTGTTATCGTCTGATGAAATGGCCAGGATATTCGTACCGGGAGAATGCTTTCTTACCTGTGCGAGATCATTCTTGCCGACGTATCCCGGCGTGACGTAATCCACAATCAATAAGTCAGGATGGTGTCGCCGCAACATTTCCGGAAGGTCTTGCTGGGTTTTTACCTCGTCTACGATTGCAATATCAGTGCGATCTTTAAGAATGTAGTTCATCCCTGCTGCTGTAAGCGGCTGATTGTCGGCAAGCAACACACTGATCATTTTCATAACTACGGGCAATTTCCTTATTCCGCTAAAACGCCGATCACCACTGATAAGTCGCTGACCATCAGCCTTCCAATACAGGCAAGTGAGGTATGTTAAACTTTGAAGTCACAATCATATTGCTTATTTAGAATTAATCCAAATAATGATAAGTAAGATGGAGGCATTAATCCCGCGTCAATTAACTGACCTTCTCAACGCCTATCGCTCCAAAATTTCCCTTAAAATCGCGCGTAATTCATTCAACACCATCGCGGTTGCACCCCAGACGATGTTGTTTTCAATCTCAAAATGAGGAGCCATCATCCGGAATTGCCCCGAGACGACGATCTCCTTTTCCTTTATGGCTTCTTCGTGAACAAGTTCTTCAAGGGTACCCAAAAGAAGTCCCGCCACCTCGTGTGGATCGGGCCGGAATATGGGGGTTCCGGCTAAAGTCGCCACAACGGGTGTGATCATAAAGTTGCTGGGGATCACCAGGAAATTGCTCAACGCGCCAAGCACATTTGGGCTATGGCGATCGATACCAATCTCCTCTTCTGTTTCTCTCAGGGCCGTTTCGATCGGCACTTCTCCCTGCTCCGATTTACCTCCGGGAAGACTGATCTGGCCACTGTGCGCACCGACGTATTCCGCCCTTTGTATTAACGGGAACCTGATCAAGCCGTCGTCTTCATACAGAAGTATCAATACAGCGCCTGGCCGCGGAGGATTCGTGTTGTCAATTTTGGGCCTGAGCTTTCCCCGGGATGTGGCGCGCATACGATCGTGTGCCGCGGACGCAGGTAACGGTTTGGATAGGCGCGATTCTAAAAGTGGAGAGATTTCTGCCAGCGTCATCGGTGTCGTTCAGTTAAGGCAGTTGCCCTGCTGCGTTTGCGGCGTCTGAAAGAGTACGGAAGCTGCAAGGTTGTGCCTGGCCATTTCATCTGAAAGTATCAGGACAACGTTGAATGGCTTCTTCGATCGTTATTTCGTTGCGACCGACTGACTTCCTGAAATTTTCACATGCGCGAACCTTGTCTCCGGATTGCCAGTAAGCATCACCTAAGTAGTAATGGACTTTTTCAATGAAGGGATCCATCGACGCTGCCTGTTCCAGCAGGCGTATGGCATTTTCGTGCTGGCCAGTCATCGTGTAGTATATTCCTTTGTTCCGGTAGGCCCATCCGTTATCGGGATCTTCTATAATGCTGAGATCTATGTCATCCTTAGCCCGCTGAACGTCATTTGTCAGCAAAGCAATGTAGCCGCGGTTGTTGAGAAAGAATGCATCGGATGGCCTGAGCTTGATGGCCTGCGAAAGCAACCGCTTTGCAGCGTCGTAATTCTTGAGCGCTACCTCAATCATTGCAAGTGCGTTATAAGTATTCGCTTCTTGCGGATCTTGCTTCAGCGCAACTTGTAACTCAGCCCTGGCGCTATCGTATTGCTTCAGGTAGTAGTGGACAGTCCCCAGGTTCACGATAACTTCCGTATTCGCGGGATCAAGTCTTTGAGCGCGCTGAAAGCTTCGAAGTGACTTGTTAAATTCCCGTAGCCGGGTGTAGTTTAAGCCTTGCATAAAGTATGCTATGGCAGTATCGGGCTTGATGACAAGCACCTTGCTGATGTCGGCCAATGCTTTGTAGTGCTCCCTTAACTCATAGGCAGCGTTTGCGCGGTTTAAGTAAGCAGCGACGTAATCGCGCTTACATAAAAGCGCCTGGTCGTACTGCGCTATTGCGTCGCCGTATCTCTTTTGATTGTAATACAATGTCCCGAGATTATTCCAGGCATCGGCGAAGCACGAATCCAGCTTAAGGGCTTCCATCAGATAGTACTCTGCCTGTTGTTCCTGATGGTCTTTGACCAACGCATTGCTTTGAAGAAGAAAGCGCTGTAACCTGGTCTCGCGACTGTCGCCGCAGCTGATGCAGAATATCAAAAACAGGCCGATAAGCTTTCTGATCATTATAGTAAATTGATATTTTAACGCCGGCACGCTGCCTTGTCCCCACCATTGCTGATGCAAACGAACAACTACACCCGGGCGCAACAAACTTAGGAGAGGATCGGTTTCAACCTGCTATCTGGAACATCATTTTGGAAATATATAGTCCCGCATTTTGAGATACGGCAACAATTTGATTTATTAGCACCCGCAAATGAGCAGCTACACCCTCGCTATCAGCAACCGCCACCATCATCATAGTAAGCACGTAGTGCGTGGCAAAGCTGTATCTTGATGAACACATAAAGATAAAAAAAAGGCTTGTCACCACGTGACAAGCCTTTTTTGTTTAACAGTTATAACATGAACAACTCAATGAATATGATGCTTCGAATCGCCATCCAAAAATCGGGGAGGCTACAGGAAGGGTCACTGGAACTCCTTAAGGAGAGTGGTCTTTCTTTCAGTAATGGCAAAGACCAGTTGAAGACACAGGCCAGGAACTTCCCCGTTGAAGTCCTGTTCCTCAGAGATGATGACATACCGCAGTATGTGGAGGATATGGTAGCAGACGTTGGGATTGTTGGCGAAAACATATTCGCTGAGAAGCAGAAGAGAAATCAGATTGTGAAACGTCTGGACTTTGCCAAGTGCCGGCTGTCCATCGCGGTACCGCGTGCCGATAAATATGAAAGTGTTCGATCTCTTGAAGGAAAAAACATCGCTACAACCTATCCAAACATTGTAAAAGAATTTCTCCGGAAGCATAACATCTCTGCTGGCATACATGAGATCAGTGGCTCGGTGGAGATCGCTCCGGGAATAGGGTTGGCGGAAGCCATTTGCGATATTGTCAGTACAGGCAGCACTTTGCTTAGCAACGGGCTGAAAGAGGTGGAGGTAGTGATGCATTCTGAGGCCGTTATCATAGCCAATCCGTCTCTTGAGCCTGCAAAACAGGCTATCCTCGAAAAGCTATTATTTCGTATCGAAGCGGTAAAAAAGGCCAAGAACAATAAATACATTCTGATGAATTGTCCAAACGATGCTATTGAAAAGGTCACTTCAGTTATACCGGGGATGAAAAGTCCAACGATCATCCCGCTCGCCCGCTATGGCTGGAGCTCACTGCATTCCGTAGTAGACGAAAATGACTTCTGGGAAAAGATCGACCTGCTGAGGTCATTTGGCGCCGAAGGCATCCTGGTAATTCCTATCGAAAAAATGATTGTCTAAGCACTTAAACCGAGCACCCAATTCCAGGCGCACGAAATCACCCCGTCACCAAATGAAACTCTTTGATAATCCTCCTTCCGAAACCTGGCCTCATCTGACGGTAAGGCCACAGCTTGAGCTGGAATTTCTGGACAGTTCGGTACGCAACATTTTGAATCGCGTGCGTAAATCGGGTGATCAGGCCCTTCGTGAACTTACGATGCAATTTGATAAGGCGGATGTCAAAGAACTCGAGGTAACGCAACAGGAGTTCTACAGTGCTGAAAACTCTCTCAAGGGCTCCTTGAAAGGTGCAATCCGCAAAGCAGCGGTGAACATTGAGAAATTTCACGCTGCGCAACGAAGAGATGTAATCACGACAGAGACAACGGCAGGGGTATTGTGCTGGCGAAATAGCGTTGCTATACAAAATGTGGGGATCTATATCCCGGGAGGGTCTGCCCCCTTGTTCTCAACGGTACTCATGCTGGGGATACCGGCAAGGCTAGCCGGATGCAAGCAAGTAGTTTTATGTTCTCCTCCCGACCAGGCAGGCAAGATCAATGATGCGATCCTCTTCGCCGCC
>JANNPM010000142.1:0-3619 GCA_031400145.1 Chryseolinea sp.
CTGCTGTCGGTCCTTCGGCAAAAAAGGAAACCACAATAGCATCCAACATCCCTGCCGCCGTTACGCATATTAAAGTCGTAACAACCCCACCAGCATACACAGGCCTGGCAAGTAAGGATCAACAACATCTCGACCTCAATATATTGGAAGGCACAGCGGTAGCCTGGCAAATAACGTTCAGCAACGAAATCAACGAGGCAATACTTATCTTTGATGGCAAAGATTCGCTCAAGATGAGGCAGGCCGGTGACCATCAATTTACAGCAAAGCGCAGCTTATCCACAACAGGTTTCTATCAGTTGATGTGGAGGAACAAGGATGGCAGTCCAAAATTTTCAGACTACTTTCAAATCAATACTTTACCGGACCAACCTCCTGTAATTAAAGTTGACGAACTCGAACAGTTTATTGAACTGTCGATGCAGGACAATCTCACGCTCGATGTGAGATCCACACTTGTCGACGATTATTCCCTGCGTGATGCGTACATCATCGCCACTGTCAGCAAGGGAAGCGGCGAGTCGGTCAAGTTTAGAGAAGAGAAGCTTCGTTTTACGCAACCGGTCCGGATTAGTGGCAAATCTATTGCTGCTCAACGGCGCATTGACCTGATCAAATTGGGTATGGAGCCAGGCGATGAACTATACTTCTATGTGGAAGCGCTCGACTCCAAGTCGCCCCTTCAGAATAAAAGCCGTACCGAAACATATTTTATCTCACTAAAAGACACAGCATCGTTGATGACCTCGGTCGATGCAAGCCTGGGGGTTGATCTCATGCCGGAATACTTCAGGAGCCAAAGACAAATCATTATCGACACGGAAAAATTGCTGAAAGAAAAAAAATCAATCACCGGGAAAAAATTTAACTCTCGTACCAACGACCTTGGACACGATCAGAAAGTATTGAGGCTTCGCTATGGAGAATTCCTGGGAGAAGAATTTGAATCGTCCATCGGACCGGCGCCAGGAAATGAACAGCATGTTGGCGAGCAAGAGGACGTTACAAAGGTCTACGGCCACCAGCATGATACGGAGATAGAACATGAGCCGGTACAACAGCCTGCGAGCCATGACCACGACAAAAAAGACTCGGAAAGCGATCCGTCTAAAGCGTATATGCATGCGCACGACAGCGATGAAGAAGCCACATTCTTCACACAGTCGATCAGATCGAAATTAAAAGCAGCTGTAACGATCATGTGGGATGCAGAACTTCACCTGCGGCTGAACGATCCGGTAAAGTCTCTGCCTTTTCAATACAAAGCGTTGAAGCTTCTCAAAGAAATTAGTCAGGACTCCAGAATATACGTGCATCGAACAGGTTTCGACCCTCCTCCTTTAAAGGAAGACAAGCGGCTTTCCGGTGATTTGTCGGAATTACAAAATACTACTGGAAATAATTTTTCGGCCTCCGTCGATCGTTACTCCAGCATCAGAAAAGCTCTTGCTTATCTCGCCAACTACAGAACGTCACAACCTCGCTTAAACACTGAAACAAAGTCTATCCTGATAAAGGCAGGAAACGAACTGTCATTGGCGGCGATTGACAAGCCGGCACGTTATCTGAAGACGCTATCCTTATTGAGAACTCTTGTTGATGACGAATTATCTCCCAAGGATAAACCCGACGCAATCCGTCAAATTACGGCAGCATTTTACAGCGTCCTACCCGTAGAGTCTTATTCACCTCAGGCAAGGAGTGAACTGATCCATGAAATGGACGAAAAATTCCTCGAAAGCATGAAGGTATTGTCGTCAGCAAACAGGAAATGATCATAAATCCAATTATTCCTGCGTGGCTGCTATTCGCCATTGTCGTTCCGATGACCCTTTCTTTATTGTGGCTTGAATGGCGCCGCCGGATAAAGCATATCGGTGGAAGGTTAAGCGCCGTGTGTATCATGATGATCGCCTTTACATGCATCTGTCTCCGCCCGGCATATACAGACACCGTCAGAGATAGCATACTGCTGTTAACATCTGATTACAATTCCGCTATTGTCGATAGTCTACTTCGGGCCCAACCTGATCTCACCGTCCGTCACGTTGAAGGCGTTACTCCCTACAGGATCTCTACGTTGCTAAGCTCATCCGACTTTGCAACATCCAAACAACGAGTCGTGGCCATTGCCGGAGAAGGTCTGCCTACTTATGTACTCGAAGGGATGGGCAATTTTCAGTATTATCCGGGCACGGTTGCGGAGGGCTTTATCTCGCTGTTTATTCCGCCTGATATTCGCCAAAATAAGAGCCAAGCTATTGACGTTAACTATTATCACAAGGGCGGAAAAGTCAAAATATACCTTGAAAGCCCTGCAGGCAAGGAGGACTCGACGGAACTAAAGACAGGTGAAAATATTTTCAAGTTAGCTTTTACACCGAAACATAGCGGCAAGGTAAGTTACACGCTAACGGTGGGTGATGCTACTCGCGGGAATTTCAGAGAACATCTACCACTTTATGTAAACTCCCCCTCCTCTCTTAACATTCTCATCATACAGGGATATCCAAGTTTTGAAGTCCAGGTGTTAAAAAATTTTCTACAACGGAAGGACCACAGGCTGGCGATACGTTCCCAACTTTCCAGGAGAATATTCCGTTATGAATTCGCGAACAGAAAAGTTACATCCATCGAGAGGATCACAGGCGGGATGCTCAATGAGTTTGATTTGGTTATTCTTGACAGTGAAGCGATTTCCGGTTTATCGGCATCTGAACGGTCGGCCATCAGCGTCTCAGTCGACAAGGGATTGGGGATGTTAACGTTGTTAAACACACCAACGCAAGGCAGCATGACACGGAAGATATTCCCTTATGGTTTGAAGAACGTCCGGCAGGACTCCGCCGTTGTAAGGATAGGAAGCGCAGTTTATAATTTTCCTGCCGTGGCGATTCGCCCTAATGCAAATTCGGAACTCATCGGGGTGACGTCTAATGGCACTGGAATGCTGGCAGGGTACACGCGCGTCGGTAGCGGACATATCGGATTTCAGCTCCTGCAAGAAACTTATCGGCTTATACTGTCTGGGGATTCTACAGCGTACGGAATACTTTGGTCGCCACTCATCGAGCAGGTGGCAAAACCGCGAACCCAACATTCAATCATTATCATTGATAACCAGCTTCCTTGTTATATAGACGAGCCAATCAGGGTGAGGGTCATCTCACGTGATGAATCGCCGGCATTGCGCGCCGATAGCTTGCAGGTTGCATTGCGTGAAGACCCGTTGATTGACGGCATATGGGCAACAACAGTCTGGCACAGCGCGCCAGGATGGCATGCTTTGGTCTCATCTTCGGGTGATTCTCTAAATTACTATGTCTCGCACCATTCCGAATGGAGAGGGCTCAGAAGAGCAAGACAGCGGCTGGATAATGGGATGTTCAGCAATCGTGAATCGCTGCGAAGTGAAGTAGCAATGCAAGTTGAAAAAGAATATCCAAAGACAATATTCTACCTGGCTTTCATGGTCGCTGCAGGCGGCCTGTGGCTCGCGCCTAAGCTTTGATTACTGTTGTCTCTATTGCTCCAACGAGCGAAGCATACCAGGCTTCACCGTATTTGCGGATCAGCGGATCTTTCAAAAATTTGTAGACGGGTACTTTCAACTGGAGTC
>JANNPM010000147.1:0-5238 GCA_031400145.1 Chryseolinea sp.
CCTCCATGGTAACAGGTGAATTTGTTTCCAGTTTGTAATCGCCATTTAAAAAGGCCGATCCTGACACTTCAAATGAGATCTGCACATCGGATGATGTCACTTGATCTGCCGAAAGCTGTATTTCAACCGTTTGATCTGACTCATTGGCTGTTGAAGAGGCCGTTGAAAATCTGATTGTTGACACTTCTGAATCATTCTCGTCATCGCAGGAACCATTTCCGAATCCAAGGGCAACAAGCCCCGCCATCACACCAATTGTCCGAAGATTGAAGGTAGCCATAAAGTTTGTTTTGTATGGCAACTTTACGAGGATTTCTCCTTTTCATAGCTGAAAATAGACCAAGACTAATTATTGCAGGACAATGAATACTTATTGCACGATTTTGTTCCAGGTTAAAAGATCGCGCACAGAATTTTCTGTTCGGATTATCCGTTAGATGGTTTTAAAATTGTAGGTCCGAAAAAAGATAGGGTATGTATAAAGATGCTGAAGAAGCTTTGCAGATCATTAAATCAGGCAACCGTGTATTTGTACATGGCGGTGCCGCTACACCACATTATCTGCTGCAGGCGTTGGCTGCAAGATCAAGTAAACTGCATGATGTTGAGATCGTGAGTATTAGTTTACAAGGCGATGCTGTCATTGCCGATCCAAAGTATAGAAGTAGTTTTCGCATCAATTCATTGTTTGTCTCACAAAATATTCGGGAAGCTGTAAATGCCGGACGTGCTGATTACATTCCGATTTTTTTAAGCGAAATTCCAGCACTATTCAGGCGCGGTATTTTACCGCTTGACGTCGCCTTGGTTCAAGTCTCCTCTCCTGATAAGCATGGGTACTGTTCTTTAGGCGTGTCGGTTGATACAGCAGCCACGGCCGTCAAAACTGCCAACCATGTTATTGCGCAGCTAAATCCGCGCATGCCAAGAACGCTTGGCGATGGTACTGTCCACATAAGCGAGTTTGATGCATTGGTATATGGCGAACAGGAGTTACCGGAAGTAATATCTCACGATGCGCACCCTGAAATATCTGCCCGCATTGGTTCATACTGTGCCGACCTTGTGGAAAATGGTGCGACGATTCAAATGGGCATTGGCAGCATTCCGGATGCTGTGCTGTCCAGTCTTACCAACCACAAAGAGCTTGGGGTGCACACCGAAATGTTCTCCGATGGAATTATTCCATTGGTGGAGAAGGGTATCATCACCAACCAGCACAAGAAAAAGCACCGTGGCAGAATAGTAACTTCATTCTTGCTCGGCAGCAGAAAGCTGTATGATTTCGTAGATGATAATCCGAGTGTGGCAGTACTGAATGTGGATTATGTAAACGATACAGCCATCATTCGTTCCAATCCAAAAGTAACGGCTATCAACAGCGCGATTGAAATAGATACAACCGGACAAGTGTGTTCCGATTCAATAGGAACGTACCATTATTCAGGCGTTGGCGGGCAAATGGATTTCGTAAGAGGCGCATCTTTATCGGAAGGAGGGAAACCCATTATTGCTTTGCCATCTACTACCACGAAAGGTCTTTCCCGTATCGTTCCGTATTTAAAACAAGGTGCAGGTGTTGTTACTACAAGAGCGCACGCCCATTACATTGTCACAGAATATGGCGTGGCAAATTTGTACGGAAAGAACTTACGGGAACGTGCAAACGCCTTGATTCAAATAGCGCATCCCAACCATCGTGAATTGCTGGAACGGGAAGCCTTTGAACGCTTTCATCAGTAGGAATTTGAACGCCGCGATCCAGACCAGGCAAAACGCGGTGGGATTCCCCAATCATAACATTGGGGATATTAATGCCCCTGCATGAATACAATAGTGATAATTAATCACACCTGGCCTTATTTCATTGGGGCACCGTAATTGTAATGCACTCACTATTCAAACTCCAACCAGTATTGTAGATCAATACCCGCAATAGCATAACTACAAACTCTATTTCTTACGTAGGTATACTTGGTTGAGTAACAAGTGAGCTAAACGAGAATATTATGAAAAGAAATTTTAAACCAATGCTTTTCCTGCTAATGGCATGTCTCCTTGGCATTCATACAGCCACACGAGCACAGACAACCTACACGATCAAAAATTCAAAAGCTAATGCCATGAAGCTATCTGGTACTTCTACGATGCACGATTGGGATATGAATTCGAGAACATTTACAGGCGAAGCCAAGTTTGGTTTCACTACTCCGGAAGGCCATGAGCTTAATGCACTTACTTCACTGAGCTTCAGCTTAGCCGTACAAGACCTAAAGAGTGATAAATCTGCATTGGATAAAAATGCGTACGAGGCACTAAAGACCAAGCAGTATAAAAATATTCTTTACAAACTAGTAACTGCTACAGTAATGCCTGAAAAAGATGGCAAATATTTGATCAAAACAATTGGGAATCTGACAGTCGCTGGGGTGCAAAAAGAGATAGAGATGGATGTGTACTGCGTCACCAATAAAGATGAAAGTATTACCTGTACCGGATCAGAAAAAATAGCGATGTCTGACTACCAGGTAAAACCACCGTCCTTCATGTTTGGAGCGATGAAAACCGGTAATGACGTCACCTTGGATTTCACAATGGTGTACCTGCAATAACAGGTCTATAGACAACCATATCTCCGGAAAAGTAAACCATCACAATGAAAACAACGCTACTGCTATTCATCTTACTTTACACAACTGTGCTATATGCACAGCAACCTGCTTTGCAATTCTTTAGAACCAATGATAAGCAGGGATTGAATGTTTTTGAAACTTCGAAAGCGGACACAGTAGTCTCTGACGGTGTTAAAGTCCGTCTGGGTGGAGATTTTGCTATGCAATTTCAGGGAATAAATCAAAGCAATACAGCCAACAATCTGGTAGAGCTGGGAACAAACTTTAATTTGCCCTCGGCTAATCTGAATCTCGATGTACAATTAATAGATGGGGTAAGAATACATTTAAGAACTTATTTGTCTTCGCGGCATCATGAAGAGGCATGGGTGAAAGGAGGCCATATTCAAATAGACAAACTAGATTTCATTAAGCCCGGTTTTTTAGACGGCATAATGAAGTACACTACTATCACCATTGGTTTAGATGAAATTAATTATGGCGATGCCCACTTTCGAAGATCAGATAACGCCCGTGCCATTTATAATCCTTTCGTAGAGAACTATATTATGGATGCCTTTTCCACAGAAGCTTTCGGGGATATCATGGTACAAAAAAATGGGTTGTTTGTAATAATAGGTATCACCAACGGCAAGCTTAATCAGAATGTGGTAGTGACTGGCGCCAGTGATAACAAGGCTTCTGTTTATGGTAAACTGGGTTTTGATAAACAGCTAAATGAAGATTTGCGAATACGCGTGGCCGGATCATTTTATACTAACCATGGCACGACTACAGGAACATGGTTGTACGGTGGCGATCGGGCAGGATCAAGATATTATAGCGTACTGCACACGGTAGCTGACACCGCTGGCTTAGTGCAAGGCACCGATTTTGATGGAAGGTACAATGCCGGGTTCGCTAAACTAACGGCTTTTCAAGTCAATCCCTTCGTAAAGTTTAAAGGATTAGAGTTTTTTGGGATTTACGAATTGTCGGGCGGAAGTAACGATATCACTCAACCAGCGCCCGATAAAGAAGGTGAATTCACTCAATTAGCGGGTGAACTATTGTATCGTTTTGGCGGACGTGAACAATTCTACGTTGCAGGAAGGTATAATACGGTTGAGGGTAAAACTCTCGAGAGTGCTTCAGAGAATTTGGAAATAAGCAGGGTGAACTTTGGCGGTGGTTGGTTTCTCTCAAAAAATATCTTAACAAAAATTGAATACGTAAGGCAAGAATACAAAGGAAATGCCTGGACTGGCAGATTCGCCGGGGCAGAGTTTGACGGCTTTACTGTAGAAGCAGTGATTAGTTTCTAGGTGCGCAGGCAGACCAACAATGTGTTCAGCTTCTTAATTTCAAACTAATGGCGAAATATCCTTTCACCAGGGGTCACGGAGTTCCAGGCGACCTCTGGAATTGGACCGACTGAAAAATACGCGTCATTTCCATAGGACGTTACGAGGGTGGGATGGCCAAAGCTGTTGCAGAAAGAGGATGAAAAAATTTCCCTGTCACTGCGACACCCTGTCAGCTTCTGCCTTACATGACCAAAGCCAAAGACATAAATTCTGCCATTTTTAAAGTCGACTTTGCTTTAGCATAAAAGTTGGTAGGAAAAAATCATTCATCAATATCATAAAGACCATGAAATACATTTCAGAAATGTATGGTCTTGCTGCTAGGCGGTGGACCATCAATATGTTCGAGACTTTTAGTTCTTTGTTTCCGCATATTCTTAATCGCAAGGTATTATGCCTGGTAATATTGACGCTGTCACTTTGCTCCTCTTGCAAGGAAAAATCCGAAGCACAAAATTTGGCTGGTGGAAAATCGAAGAGCACAAAATCTTTAACCGATAGTCTGGAAAAACCAAAAGTCAACATTAAAGTAAACCGTCACTATGACGACAAGGGGAACCTTGTAGGTTTTGATTCGGCTTATTCATCGTTCTATTCAAATGTAAAGGGTGACACGTTACGAATGGATAGCGTCATGAATAGTTTCAATTCATATTTCAATCGCAGCCATTCTTCATTGTTTGATAAGCGCTTCAACAACTTGTTCTTTAACGATTCATTACGCTATCCTGATTTCTTTCATAAAGATTTTTTTATGAAACGTTATGAATTAAACGATACCTATATGAGGGACATGATGCGAAGCATGGACTCCGTAAAGAATGATTTTTTTGATCAACAACGGAAACAAAAAAATTCGAAAGATCTTTAGATATTTTTGCAAGGAGTATTAAAATATGAAGCTCGAAAGCTTAAACAATCAAAGACATCAGCATAATCGATCCGGTTGGGTTGAGCATTGTTTCGCTTTACCTTTGTGACCAGGCCACACAGATTATGGTACATTGGTTAACAAACATTACAAGATGCAAGATGCTTCGGAATGCGGACAAACTGGGCTCAAAGCCTATTGAGGTTGCAAAAGTAATTCTTACTGCAGCAACAGTGTCAAAACCGAAAACACGCTACGCTGTTGGTAATAGTCCACAATAGTACCGGGAGCAACCTGTTCTGAAGAGTAAATTATTTTGCCTTAAAATGAACAACCGCCCCGCCCGAAGAAGCCAGCCCAATAGTCAACGTGTCTTGCGCTGTTACTG
>JANNPM010000194.1:0-5273 GCA_031400145.1 Chryseolinea sp.
GCAGATAGGTCTTGACAAAGACCTTGGCACCGTGTATGGTGATTGGAAAAACAATTCCGGTGTCAGTGAGGAAAGAATAGTCCTTGTCTCTGAAACTCACCCTTAAGGTCTGGTCCTGATTGCGTTCCTGATCATAGTAGCCCTTCTTCCACAGTATCCCTATACCAATCAGATTTTGTTTTAGTTCATAGGCGCTCCGTAAATGGGAGCCGGCAAGAAAACCCAAGCCGCCGCTGTAGATCTTCAATGGCTGATCGACTGCAAATTCCATCGAAAAATAGGCGACGGCCTTACTGTATTTTTTTTCAAATTGATAGGGGAAGATCTCGTTAACTTTCATAAGGGGACAAGAGTTGTAGCTAGAATTCTCAAACGTACTAAAACTGATTTGATTGAATACTAGGGAATAACCAGAATCTTACACACCTCTTTTTCAATCGATTGAATTTTTTTATATACGGCTAATCGGCTTGTCGTGCATTTTGCGACTGTTTAAGGTAAGTCAAAAGGTTCCGAATGCTTTTCAAAGTGTGCCTGCCATCCACCTCCCACATTAGCTCATTGTTCACACCCTGTTTTATAACGACGCTGAAGCGGGGATCCTTTTCTACTAACGGATAGCCTACGCGTTCAAGCGCATTTTTTGTCCAGCGGTATTCAAATCCTGATCCGGCAAGGCGGACGGTATCCTGAAGCGAGATGGAATGTGCTACCTGACCGGTCCTCAGATCGAATCCTTTAAGCTGGAATATTTGGTCGAAGGCGCCATTCAATATCAAATCCTCGGGTATTCCTGTGAGCAGTTGATTATCGTGGCCAGCCAGCCATATTTCATCCGCAGTTTGCAAAGCAAGATCAAGCTCGTGGGTTGCTACAAGGATTGCCTTGTTCATAGAATGGGCCAGGTCACGCAGCAGGTTCATGATCTCCAGCCTGTTGTTCAGGTCAAGGTGCGCTGTCGGCTCATCCAGCAGGATGACGCTGGTGTCCTGAGCCAGTGCGCGTGCTATCATTGCAAGTTGCATTTGGCCATCGCTTAACTCGTGTAATTTTTTCCCGGCAAGGCCATCCATCTTCACTTGTTGTAAGGCGCGGTGAATGCTTTCTTTATCATCATTGCTGAGATTAAGATTCCAACTGATATAGGGATAGCGACCAAAGGCTACAAGCTCGTACACGGTCATGTACACGGCAGTAAATCGGTCCGTGAGCACTACTGATACCGGCGTGGGTAATTCCGATGATGAGCGACGAATTGTCCCCGCCACTTGGCGCTGCAATCCCGCCATCGTTCGTATGAGGGTGGATTTCCCCACGCCGTTGGGACCCATGAAGCAAATTAATTGTCCGGGACACAGGCTTAGATTTAACCCGCTCAATAAAACATTATTGCCATAGCCTATGGTGAGGTCCTGCGTGCTCATTAAAGGAGATGGCTGCGACATAGGTCAGACGGCAACCCTTTTAGCTTGCAGAACGATGGAGATAACCACGGGTGCTCCAATGAGGGCCGTAATAGCATTAATAGGCAGAACGAAGGCCGTTCCCGGCAATTGTGCCAGTATATCACAACACAACATCAATACGGCACCTGCAAGCACAACGGCGGGGATAAGCGTCTTTTGATCATGCGTTTTAAATAGTAATCTCGTGACGTGGGGAACAGCCAGTCCCACAAAAGCAATGGGTCCGCAGAAAGCTGTTACGGCGCCGGTAAGAAGACATGCGCAGCAGATGATAAGGAATCGTGAAGCGCGTACATTCACGCCAAGACTGGTTGCATAGTGATCTCCCAGCAGCCATGCATTAAGAGGTTTTAACAGGGAAAGGGCTATTAGTATCCCCGACAGCAATACCACTGTGAGGATAATGATCTCGGTCCAATTTAATCCTCCGAGACTTCCAAACGTCCAGATCATGAACATTTGCTGATCGTCCGCATTGCTCAGGAACTGCAGTACGCTCACCAACGAGGCCGCAGTGGCGCCTATCATCAGTCCGATGATAAGGAGAGAAGTTTCATCCCGGAGCTTTCTGGAAATGACGACGACCAGGGCAAAAACGGCGCCGCAGCCACCGCTGGCTGCGCCTACTATGGTCCACGGAGACGGATCAGCCAGAAGATGAAGACCATCAGCCTCTCCCATTATAGTTAAGGCGACCGCGAGACTTGCCCCTGAACTCAGTCCCAGAACATCAGGGCCTGCCAGCGCATTTCTGAAGAGCGTTTGCATCAGGAGCCCGGCAACGGAAAGGGCGCCTCCGGCAAGTATGCACGTCAGCGCTTTCGTCATTCTAAAGTCCCATACTATGCTAGTCCAGACTTCTTCACTGCTTTTTTTGCCCGCTAAAATTCCCAATATTTCATTGAGCGGAATGTTGACACTACCCAAAGAAACATTCAGCATGAGGCACGAAATCAGGAGAAAGAGTAGTAAAAACCACTGTTTAAGGGTAGTCTGTTTCATGGGATGCGGAGTGCCGGCAATGATACACCATTTTGGAATATCATGCCGAAACAGCCTGCAAATAGCCTTTCTGAGAGAAAATTTTAAAATCCATATTTGGTAACTATACTTAAGTTCCTATCTTTGCAGTCCTTTTTAAAGAAAGAAGGCTAACGGTCCTGAAAAACAGCTTTAATAGGTTTAAACCATGCCTGGAATTATAGGAAAGAAAATAGGAATGACCAGTGTATTCGGTCAGGATGGCGCTAATATCGCCTGTACCGTAATACAAGCAGGGCCTTGCGTTGTAACGCAGGTAAAAAGCAATGAAACGGATGGATACCGTGCTGTTCAGCTTGCTTTTGGTGAAAAGAAGGAGAAGAATACCACTAAAGCGGCCATAGGTCACTTTAAGAAAGCCAACACGACCCCAAAGAGATTTATGGTTGAATTCCGTGATTTGCGTAAGGAGCATGACGGACTGGTTGAGTTGGGAAAAGAGGTGCGCATTCAGGACGTATTTGTGGAGGGAGATTTCATAGATGCAATCGGAACATCGAAAGGTAAAGGCTTCCAGGGTGTCGTGAAACGCCACAATTTCGCCGGTGTCGGCGGCCAGACTCACGGTCAGCACAATAGATTGCGTGCGCCGGGTTCAATGGGTAATGCCTCCTTTGCCTCCCGGGTTCCAAAAGGCAAGCGACTTGGCGGCCGGATGGGTACAGACCGCGTAAAGCTGACAAATCTAAAGGTGGTCAAGATCATGGCTGATCAAAACATAATTGTCATCAGTGGCTCCATCCCGGGAGCTAAAAATTCAACTGTAATCCTTCAAAAATAATGGAAGTAGCAGTATTTAAATCCAGTGGTGAGAAGACGACTAAGAACATCAGTCTTTCGGATGCCGTGTTTGGAATCGAGCCTAATGATCATGCGATCTATCTGGACGTAAAAAGCTATCTGGCTAACCAGCGCCAGGGTACGCATAAGTCGAAGCAGCGCAACGAGATATCCGGATCGTCTAAAAAAATCAAGAAGCAAAAAGGAACTGGTGGAGCCCGTGCGGGTAACATAAAGAACCCTCTGTTCAAAGGTGGTGGGCGCGTATTTGGTCCTCAACCCCGCGATTACAGCTTCAAACTGAATAAGAAAGTTAAAGATCTGGCCCGCAGGTCTGCCCTGAGTTACAAGGCAAAAGGCAATTCAATTGCAATTCTTGAGGACTTCAATTTTGATGCTCCCAAAACCAAGCAATACCTGTCCCTTCTGAAATCCCTGTCACTGGGAGACAAGAAGACGTTGCTTGTGCTTTCAGAAGTAAATAAGAACGTTATTTTATCCGGAAGAAATCTGCAGCATTCGAAGATTACATCCGCCGAACAGATCAGCACCTATGATCTGATGAACGCAGACAGCATCATATTCATGGAAAGTTCTATCAGCAAGGTTGAAAACCTATTAAATAAAGAGTGATGAGTATCCTGAGAAAACCTTTGGTAACGGAGAAAGTCTCTGCTTTGAATGAAAAGGGGAAGTACGGTTTTATCGTGGATACCGATGCCAACAAAGTCGAGATAAGGAAAGCCGTGGAGAAACAGTATGGTGTCAATGTAGAGAAAGTAAATACTATGGTGGTTATGGGTAAGAAGAAGACCCGTTACACCAAAGCCGGGGTTCTGGCTGGACGTAAGCCCAGCTACAAGAAGGCGATCGTCACGCTCGCGGCAGGAGAAGTAATTGATTTTTACAGCAACGTTTAATACCTAACCGATGGCGCTTAAGAAGTTAAAACCGATAACACCAGGAACGAGACACAGACTCGCGACGTCATTCGATGACATCACGACATCGACGCCTGAGAAATCCCTGTTGTCGGTAAGGAAGAAATCCGGGGGAAGAAATAACAGCGGTCGTATGACCATGCGCTATATCGGCGGAGGTCATAAGCAGAAGAGCCGCATCATCGACTTCAAACGCGATAAAACAGGCGTCACTGCGACTGTCAAATCAATAGAGTACGACCCTACGCGTTCAGCACGGATTGCACTCCTTTTTTATGCAGACGGTTCGAAGACCTATATCATTGCTCCCGAAGGATTGAAAGTGGATCAGGAGGTTATCGCAGGTTCCGATGTTGCACCTGAAGTTGGTAATGCGTTGCCACTTTCCAAAATTCCTTTGGGTACGATAGTTCATAACGTTGAGATTAAACCTGGAAAAGGTGGCGCTATAGCACGTAGTGCGGGGTGTTTTGTTCAGCTCCTTGCCCGTGAGAATGGACTTGCCACGCTGAAGATGCCATCCGGCGAAATGCGTAATGTAATGGAAATATGCATGGCGACAGTTGGTGCTACATCTAACGCCGACCATATGAATGAGAGTGTCGGAAAGGCGGGACGGAGCCGTTGGAGAGGTGTTCGGCCCCGGACCAGACCAGTGGCGATGAACCCTGTCGATCACCCGATGGGTGGTGGTGAAGGTCGCGCGTCAGGGGGGCATCCAAGGTCGCGTAACGGTCTTATCTCCAAAGGAAAGAAGACTCGCCATCCGAAGAAATATTCTGATCGCCTAATCATCGCTAAGAGGAAAAAATAATGGGACGTTCGATAAAAAAACCCTCGCAGCGATCGAGGCGGACGCTCGCAAGCGGCTAGCGGCGGTCGCCCTCTCAGACTTGCGGGCGGCGAAGGCGGGGTGAGGGGAGCCATTACGCGTCGACGAGGGCGTGCCGTTGTCGCAACTCTCGTGCAAGTCGCTTAAGCTTCGCGACGTTTTTCGGCCGAGCCGCCTGCCCCAGCAGCCATACGGTGCTTACCTCAGAAAAGC
>JANNPM010000183.1:0-3858 GCA_031400145.1 Chryseolinea sp.
GAGTAAAGAAATCATATTGTAAGGTGTTGAAACTGGCAGACATGCCCTCCGGTCTCGGGGGTGAAGGTTCCGGAATAAAGCAAGCACCTTGATCCAGGTAATAAATACCCGGATCAGGTCTCAGCCTAACCGCTTCATGGAGGTTCGAATCCTTCCCTTACAGCGAGTGCAGTTACGTATAAGTCCGGAAAGGCGGTAACCCTGATACATATCGCCCACTTTGCGGCATGCCATGGCTTCGTACTTTCCTGCGTCAATGATGCCGCGCCTGCGGTTAAGCGCTTTTTCGGCAGCCCTACCCGCAAATGGATTAAATAGCGCGCGTGAACCTTACAATACCATTTTTGTTATACTTTTGTTGTTGTTTAAATTTAGTCTAAACTGCGTTCGATGAGTAAGGATAATCAGGTATTGGAAGAACTGACCTCGAAGGAATACGAGCACGGCTGGACTATTAACATAGAGACTGATAGTGCTCCCAAAGGCTTAAACGAGGATATTATTCGGTTTATTTCAGAGAAGAAAAATGAACCTTCCTGGCTCCTTGAATGGAGGTTAAAGGCATATAGTCAGTGGACTAAAATGAAAGAGCCTGTCTGGGCGAATGTGACCTATCCCGCCATCGACTATCAGGACCTTATATACTATGCCGCCCCGAAACAGAAGATCGCGCCTGATTCCCTTCAGGACGTGGATCCGGAACTGATCAAGACATTTGAAAAATTAGGAATTTCACTGACAGAACAAAAACGCCTTACTGGCATCGCGGTAGACGCGGTAATTGACAGTGTATCAGTGGCGACGACCTACAAGGGTACACTCGCTGAGCTTGGAATTATATTCTGTTCCTTTAGCGAGGCGGTTCAGCAACACCCCGATCTCATAAAAAAGTATATGGGCTCCGTTGTGCCCGTCAGTGATAATTACTTTGCTGCACTGAACGCGGCAGTGTTTACAGACGGCTCGTTTTGCTACATCCCGAAGGGTGTTCGTTGCCCGATGGAACTCTCTACATACTTCAGAATTAATGCAGCCAACACAGGACAATTCGAACGCACACTGATTGTCGCGGATGAAGGTTCCTACCTGAGCTACCTGGAAGGATGCACGGCACCGGTACGGGACGAGAATCAACTGCACGCGGCCGTCGTTGAAATCTATGCGATGAAGGATGCGCAGGTAAAATATTCAACCGTGCAAAACTGGTACCCCGGTGACAAAAATGGCAAAGGCGGGATTTATAACTTCGTAACCAAGCGCGGCTTGTGCTTTGGTGACAACTCAAAGATTTCCTGGACCCAGGTTGAAACAGGTTCAGCGATTACCTGGAAATATCCTTCCTGCATTTTGAAGGGTGATGGTTCTATGGGCGAATTCTACTCTGTAGCGGTCACCAATAATTACCAGCAGGCAGACACTGGCTCCAAGATGATCCATATTGGCAAGAACACGCGATCGCGTATCGTCTCCAAAGGTATCTCTGCCGGGCATTCTCAAAACAGCTATCGCGGTCATGTGCATATCATGAAGCGGGCGGAGAACGCGAGGAATTTCTCCCAATGCGATTCATTGCTCATGGGTGACCAATGTGGTGCACATACTTTCCCATACATCGACATTGAAAATAAATCAGCACGAATTGAGCACGAAGCCACAACCTCAAAAATCGGAGAGGATCAGATATTCTATTGCCTGCAACGCGGCATTGACGAAGAGTCAGCTGTCGCGCTGATCGTCAATGGATACGCCAAGGAAGTATTAAATCAGTTGCCGATGGAATTTGCAGTAGAGGCGCAAAAGCTGCTGGCACTCACGCTTGAAGGCAGCGTGGGATAGGCAATCCGTATTTAATTTAAGAAGAACTATGTTAAGCATAAGAAATCTACAAGCCAGAATCGGTGACAAGCAGATCCTGAACGGGATAAATCTTGAAATAAGGCCTGGAGAGGTACACGCTATCATGGGACCGAACGGATCAGGCAAAAGCACTCTGGCATCGGTACTTGCAGGCCGGGAAGCTTATGAAGTGACATCGGGCGAAGTAACGTTCTTAGGTATGAACCTGCTCGATATGGCGCCGGAAGATCGCGCACGCCAAGGCGTGTTCCTGGCATTTCAATATCCGGTGGAGATCCCTGGCGTCAGCACGATAAATTTTATGAAGACGGCCGTTAATCAGGTATTGAAATCACGGGGTCAGCAGACACTCGACGCAGTTTCTTTTCTGAAGGTGATGAAGGAAAAAATGAAACTTGTAGATATCGACCAATCTTTGCTCAATCGCTCACTCAACGAAGGATTTTCAGGCGGTGAAAAGAAACGCAATGAGATATTTCAGATGGCGATGCTGGAACCTAAACTTGCCATACTGGATGAAACAGATTCGGGCCTCGACATCGATGCCCTAAAGGTAGTGGCGAATGGCGTAAATAAACTTAGATCGAATTCAAACGCCACGATCGTGGTGACACACTATCAAAGGCTGCTGGATTACATCGTCCCTGACTTCGTCCATGTCCTCTATAAAGGAAAGATCGTTAAGTCTGGCACAAAAGAGCTGGCGCTGGAGTTGGAGGCGAAGGGGTATGATTGGGTGAAGGAGGAAGCCGGGGTGATCAGTCAGGAGTCGTAGAGCAGTTATGGATCGCGGCCAAAGAAGAGGCGGAGCACTTGCTCGTACTGCGCAGGGCTGGTAGCTTGCAGCAAAAAAAAATGGTGTTGAAAGAGAAAAATATTGAGGTCGGGGTGCTAAGTGCGATTGACAGCGCTGTCGCGTTGGTGCCGAATGTTCAGAAAATGAGGCGGGAGGCACGGGAGGCTTTTGTGAAGATCGGATTGCCTGAAAACAAGGCAGAGGAATTTAAGTATACGCCGATTACACGGCTGTTGAATAAAAATTTTTCGTTTGAGGGGTCGGCGGTTAGTGTCAGTGGCCCTGATGAGGCGGGGATAGCAGGTGTGGATGCGTACGTACTGGTATTCATTAATGGCCTGTTCTCGCCGGGCCATTCAAAGGTGGTCGGGGTCGAAGGGGTTGAGATCGGAAACTTGTCCGATGCAGTGGCGAAGGGTGACAAGGTAGGGATCGGCCACCTTGGGAAATATGCAAGCTTTCAAACGGATGGTTTTGCGGCGTGGAATACGGCTGCGTGGGATAACGGAGCCTATATACGCATTCTTGATAATTCGGTTTTGGACAAACCCGTTGTTATCCATCACTGGAACGATGCCTCCGGCGGTGAGGTAATCACGGTAAACCGGAACCTGTTTGTCGTTGGCAGAAACAGCGAGGTTACGATCATTGAGAAGTATGATTCTAAGGGAAAATCAAATCATTTTTCCAATCACGTTACGGAAGCCTTCGTAGACGAGAATGCAATCCTTAACCATTACATAATACAACACGATCCTGGTAACAGCTATTTGTACGCATTGACAGAGATACATCAGTCACGGTCGAGCCGGGTGAATACATTTACATTTACCTTGAGCGGCAGGCTTATACGGAATAATTTGCACCTTTCGCTGGATGGTGAAGGCATCGAATCACATATGTTCGGACTTTACCTCATATCCGGCGACACCATTGCAGATAACCATACCGTTGTGGATCACCGCAAGCCAAATTCCTATAGCAGTGAGATCTACAAAGGTGTCATGGACATGAATTCAAAAGGGGTTTTTAACGGCAAGATCTACGTCCGGCCGCAAGCGCAAAAAACAAATGCCTTCCAGGCGAACCGTAATATACTGCTGTCGGATTCAGCATCGGTAAACACAAAACCTCAGCTCGAAATATGGGCCGATGACGTCAAGTGCTCTCACGGCTGTACCACCGGTCAGCTCGACGAAGAGGCG
>JANNPM010000204.1:0-8562 GCA_031400145.1 Chryseolinea sp.
CCGGGCTCGGCGCCCAATCAGGAATATCAAAATCCATCAAGGAAGCAGGACGTCGATACATGGGATCCCCGCAGATTGAATCAGGTGATTACTTTAAATCATATGCTGTGTTTAAAATGTTACCTGACATTAATCAGCGGCTCAATGATCTTGAGAAAAAGCTTCAAAAGGTTCAGAACAATTCACTTCCCGTAGATTAGTACATCCTCAAAGCACCAAAAACTTCAAAATTGGATAATCTGGCGTTTGAAGTTAAATTTGCCGACTTTTGTCAATCATGCTTAATATAAAACAGCAGACAATTCAGAAATCAGTATCCCTCTCAGGCGTAGGCCTTCATACTGGTGTTCAGACAAATATGACCTTTGTGCCTGCCAAACCCAATCATGGCATCAAGTTTCAACGTATTGATCTTCCCGGATCTCCAATCATTAATGCGGATTGTGACAATGTCGTTGATGTTTCGCGTGGTACAACCATAGAGCAAAGCGGCGCCCGTGTAAGCACAATCGAGCACACACTGGCAGCTTTGACCGGCTTGGAAATAGATAACGTAATCATTCAACTCGACGGACCTGAATGCCCTATAATGGACGGAAGCTCCATTGAATTCGTCGATGTACTGAAAGCCGCCGGCTCTGAGGAGCAGAACGCGTTGCGTGATTTCTTTGAGGTCCAGGAACCTCTCTTTTACCGTGAGGCTGCCCGCAATGTGGAGATCGCAGCCCTGCCGTTAGACGACTACCGCGTAACGGTCATGATAGATTACAACTCTCCCGTACTGGGTAGTCAGCATGCGTCGATCACAGATATCCGCCAATTTGAAAAGGAAATAGCTTCTTGCAGAACATTTTGCTTCCTGCACGAACTTGAAATGCTTTATAAAAACAATCTTATCCGCGGTGGTGATCTTAACAATGCCATCGTAATCGTGGACAGGGTGGTACAGGAAAACGAGCTCGACAACATTGCCAAAATGCTTGGCAAGCCGAAAGTTGCGGTTAAACAGGAAGGAATATTGAATAACATAGAGCTTCGCTACAAGAATGAACCGGCGCGGCATAAGCTCCTTGACATAGTCGGTGATCTTACTTTGGCCGGCCGGCCGCTGAAGGCACAGGTGCTGGCTGCCAGACCAGGACATGCCGCAAATGTCGCTTTCGCGAAGAAGTTAAAGAAGGCCATGCAAGAGTCCGACAAGAATGGACGCCCGAAATACAATCCCTCCCTTCCACCGGTCATGGACATCAACAAAGTGGCAGCGATCTTGCCTCACCGGTATCCATTCCTCCTGATCGACAAGATAATCTATCTCGACAATGAAAGTGTAGCCGGCGTGAAAAACGTAACGGCAAATGAATACTTCTTTCAAGGTCATTTTCCCGGAAATCCGGTGATGCCTGGCGTACTGCAGATAGAAGCAATGGTACAAACTGGAGGAATACTTGTGCTGAACACCGTTCCCGATCCTGAAAATTACTGGACCTACTTTTTAGGAATAGAAAATTTCAGATTTCGCAAGATGGTTCTGCCGGGTGATACCATGGTCATTCAATGTGATCTGCTTGCGCCTATCAAGCGAGGCATCGCAAAGATGACCGGGAGGGCGTACGTTGGCAATACCCTTGTGTGTGAAGGCACCATGACAGCCAGTATTGTACGTAAAGACTCATGAGCAGATTTCCTCTCGCCAATGTTCACACCAGCGCCAGGATAGGTAACAATGTTACAATCGAACCTTTCGCAACTGTTCACGCAGATGTGGTCATCGCCGACAACAGTTGGATTGGTGCGGCAGCCATAATCTGGGATGGTGCGCGGCTAGGCAAGAATGTAAAGGTATTCCCGGCGGCCTCCGTATCGTCACCGCCACAGGATCTGAAGTTTGCAGGAGAAAAGACGGAGACTTTTATCGGCGACAATACTGTTATCCGCGAATCCGTCACTATCAGTCGTGGCACTGCTGATAAGTTTAAGACCGTTATTGGAAGTAACTGCCTTCTCATGGCTTACGTTCATGTGGCCCACGATTGTGTCGTGGGCGACAACTGTATACTGGCGAATGCTGTACAGGTAGCAGGGCATGTAACAATTGATGACTGGGCAATAATCGCTGGAGCAAGTGCATTACATCAGTTTGTGAAGGTTGGTGCGCACGTCATGCTATCAGGCGGATCGCTGGTACGGAAGGATGTTCCTCCCTTTACAAAAGCGGCGCGGGAGCCACTTACTTACGCCGGCATTAATACAGTAGGATTACGAAGGCGGGGATTCTCCTCAGAAAAGATCATCGAAATACAGGAGATCTACCGATACATATTCTTGAAAGGCCTTAACAACTCTGAAGCCCTTGATATCGTAGAGAGCGAAATTCCTTCGAGCACAGAACGCGATTACATCGTTGATTTCATCCGTACTTCGGAACGCGGTATCATGAAAGGGTATGGAGGCAACGACTGACTTCACACATCGCGAAAAAATCGTGGAGCCGTTAACCATCGAGCTACACGATTTGGGTAAAAAATTTAATAACGAGTGGATATTCCGCAAGATGTCGTACACCTTCCATCCCGGTTTGATCTACGCAATCACGGGGCCAAACGGGGCAGGAAAGTCAACGATCCTTCAAATTCTTTGGGGACAGATACCACCGAGCCAGGGCACGATAATCTACTCCCGCAGATCGCGATCAATATCCGTGGATGATATTTTCAAACATATCTCGATCGCAACCCCTTACATGGATCTCATCGAGGAATTTACGCTGCTCGAGCAACTTCGATTTCATTATGCATTGAAGCCATCGTGGCCGGGAATGAATGAGCAGGATATGCTTGAAAAGATGTATCTGTCTCATGCAAAAGACAAATACATCGCAAACTTCTCTTCAGGAATGAGACAACGGGTAAAGCTTGCCTTGGCGTTCTTTACCCGTGCGGATGTTCTTTTTCTGGACGAACCCGGTACTAACCTGGACAGCACGGCTTTTCAATGGTATTTGGACCAATTGTCAGAATTGTCTTCCCAATCGCTGGTTTTTATCGCCAGCAACCGAATTTCGGAATATCCGGCAAATGCCCAGAAAATAGACATTAGTAGTTACAAGTAAAGGTTACACGGCAACCATGTGACATATTAATCATTGAATCGGCCTTTCCTTACGACATTTCCGATTTTTTAGTAATTTAAAGGCTATATTCGAAAATCAAATAATTGTGAAACTATGAAACGCGTGACCAGATTTTTGTCTCTGTTGCTTGTTGCAAGCCTTACTCTTCTTTATGTGGCATGTGACGATGACGATCCATCAAGAACAGAAGAAGAGACGCAACTCGATAAGCTGCGCGGTACATGGAACATTCAAAGTGTCGATAACGATGGCACTTCGCGTACGGATGAGTACCCAAACATGACACTTACAATTTCAGGAACCTATACAACCGGCGGAGAATATAGTTACACAAGCGATGCGGACGAATGGCCAAGCGTCAGCCCATGGAAGGCTGCGGATTCCTGGAAGTTCAAATCAACAGATGTGCTAAGTGTAATTACACGTCAAAGCGATCTTCTTGACATGACGTATACGTTAAGCAACTCTGATAATACGCTGACAATAGATTTCACTTATTCTGGTACCGGATTTAACAACGCGCGAACAGAATCAGTATCAGGCAATTGGTCTTTTGTTTTCACAAAATAGAACCAAGTCACGCATGATAATTTAAAGGGCTTCGACCGTTATCATTTTAGTACCACCACAGTTATTCCATCGCCGCCTTGCTCTATATGCGCATCGCGAATGCTTTCCACATCCTTGTAACGCTTCAGGTGATCACGAACAACTTTGCGCAACACCCCCTCGCCCTTTCCATGTAATATTTTTAATTCACCCTGTGCCAATAAAATTGCAGTGTCCATGAACTGATCGATGATGCCAATTACTTCGTCGACCCGCTTACCACGAATGTCAAGGGTACTGTTAAAATTCGCGCGTTTCTCCTGAATGTTTATTCCGCCGGACCGGAGTCGCGTAACAACTTCACGCTCCATAGTTGCCGTTGCCTTCTCGAGCTTATCGGTCTTGGTTAGTGATTTCAGCGATCCGAATTCCACCACAGCATTCTTGCCATTTATGGAAATTATGGTACCGCTGCCGTCCTGTCCGACCAAACGCACACGGTCACCGGCTTTTAGAATATCCGCTGTTCGCCGCGGCGACGGCGGGGCATTATCGCCTACCCTATCCGTTAGTGACCTTAGCCTTTCTCGTACTTTACTTGTCTCCTTCTTTTCAGTTTTGTTTTCTTTTATATGTCGGATCGTCTTTTCTATTTCCCGGTTCGTCTGGCTGAGGAGATTCGAAGCGTCTTCCTTTGCCTTACCCAGGATTTCCTTTTTACGCGTATCCAACGCTGCATAAAGGCTGTTATATCTTGACAATGCCGCCTTTAACGCTGATTCCTGAAGTTCTAGCAGGTCCGTCTTACGGCTCATCTCCTGTCGTTCCTGCTCGAGGGTTCGGACGAGTGCCTCAAAGCCTGCGAGATCTTTGCCGACCAGCATTTCGGCCATCTCCAAAATATCTTCCGGCAGGCCGATCTTCCGGGCAATCTCCAGCGCAAATGAGCTTCCTGGTTTGCCTATGTCCAGCACATAAAGTGCTTTCAGATTCTTGTTGTCAAAACGCATCGCTGCGTTTCTTATGCCTCTCCGCTGACCTGCATAGAGCTTCAGGTTGTAGTAATGTGTTGTCGCAACACCCCATACTCTTTTTTGGAGAAGGCCATCCAGTATCGCCTGGGCGATTGCACCGCCAAAATCGGGGTCCGTACCTGAACCGAGTTCATCAAGCAAAACCAGGGATCGTTCCGATGCATTCTGAATGAAAACATTCATATTTCGCAAGTGGCTGCTGTATGTGTTCAAATCATTTTCGATGGACTGCTGATCTCCTATATCCAGAAAAATGGCGTCAAAGGTGCCCGCGCGCGAGCGTTCCGACATTGGAACCAGCATACCACACTGCAGCATGTACTGCAGCAGTCCCACCGTCTTCAGGCACACGGATTTCCCCCCTGCATTTGGTCCCGATACAAGCAGCATCCGGTCCTTCTGCTGCAGCTCAATGGAGAGGGGTACTACTTCACGCTTGCCCATAAAGCTCAGATAAAGTAACGGATGTATAGCGTGATGCCAGGTTAGCTCACATTGATCCACCACTATTGGAAGATCAGCTTTCAGCTCCAGCGACAGCCTTGCTTTCGAACGGATAAAGTCTATTTGTCCAAGAAAAGCAAATGCCACCTGGAGGTCGGGCAGTGATTGCCTGAATGAATCCGTAAGGGCACGTAGAATTCTGATGACTTCGCGCTTTTCGGCATGCTCCAAGTCACGGATCTCATTGTTCGAATCGAGCATTTCTGTTGGCTCCAGAAAGACCGTCTGCCCTGTTGCTGACTCGTCAAGTATAAAGCCTTTCAGCTTTCTCTTGTGCTCTGCCAGTACTGGAATTACAATTCTGCCATCCCGGATCGTCGGCAACGCGCCTTCCGGAACCCAACGCTCATTTACGGCATGTCTATAAAGTTGATCAGCGAGTTTACGGAGTCGTCCCTGCTCATCCCGAAGCTTCTTTCTGATCCTGGAGAGCTCTGGGCTGGCATTATCCCGCACTAAACCCTTCTCGTCTATCGTAGAGAATACGGAGTCAGATAAGGCATTCATAATCGCAACCGGCTGGCTGATCTGGAATAACGCAGGGTAAATATCAGCTGATTTTTTCAGGAAGTGTTTGCAATCCTGTATAGTCTCCAGGGAGTAAGCGAGACTGAGAAAATCCTCAGACTCCAACCAATCTCCCTCCACGCCAATCCTGCGTAGCCATTCGCCAGCATCAATGAAGTGTCTCGAGGGGAAGGATTCACCTTTTTGAAGGATTTGGAGGAATTCAACATTCTGTTTGAGCAGTACTTTTATGCGCTCCGGATCTGTCCTAAATTGTATGTCGTCCACCCAACGCTGCCCCGCTGTAGTGAGGCAATAGTCCTTTAACTTTTGTCTTATCTGATCAAAGCCAAGCTTCTGCTCAAATGTATCGGGATAAATCATTTCTTTATCTCATTCGATATCATTCGCTGCTCATGGAGATTAAGCGAATCGATGATGGCTGTGTAAAGATCTTCTATGGCTTTCGGCTGATTCCTATAATATTTCAGCGAGCGCTTGAATGCCGCATCTGTTGTACCTGCCCTTTTAAATATCTGATCTTCCATAAGAGCAAAGATCTGTTTTAGCGAATCTCTGGGAACACCCAGCGCATTCACCTTTTGTTCGGCCAAATAAATTTCAGACATAACTTTCACCATCTCGTTTTTTGCGAGCAGGTCGTCGGGCTTTTTCTCGATTGTCGAACACGCCCCAATGAACGCCGCCACGGCGAATAGGCAGCCGATAACACCGACAATACGCCCTGTGATTTTTATGGAAGTAATCAAGCTATAGTTAATTTTGGGTGGGGGAAAATAGTCATAATTGTTCTATTTTTGCCGAAATCGGCACATGATACATTGGCCGGCGACGGTCGCAAAGCAAGGATTGAACAAACATTATTCCAACTAACGGCACGTGCGGGACCTTCTGAAAAAATTACGCAGATACGAGATCCAGATACGAAAGGCTATCAATAGCCAGATGCAGGGAGATTTTCACTCTGTTTTCAAGGGCTCAGGGCTTGAGTTTGATGACGTCAGGCCATATCAATACGGCGATGATATCAGAACTATTGACTGGAATGTCTCAGCGAAGGGTCACGGGACATTTGTGAAGACTTTTCGTGAAGAAAAGGAACAGACGGTTTTTTTTATTCTGGACGTTTCCGCTTCTGAGGACATCGGTAGCGCTGGCAGCACCAAAGCCGACATCGGCAAAGAAATCTGCGGCGTTCTTGCCCTGTCGGCCGCCCGGGAGTCTGGTCACGTCGGACTGATTTGTTTTTCTGATCAGAAAGAAAAGTACATGAAGCCCACCAAGGGTCATTCACAGGCATACGAGATGATTGAGACGATGGCCAAGCTTAAACCTCAGTCATTGAAAACGAATCTGACTAAAGCAATAGCGTTCGCGTTGAATGCCATCAAACGCAGAAGTGTGGTAATCCTCGTTTCTGACTTCATTGACGATGGTTACCTGCCCAATCTGAAAGCGCTTGCACGCCGGCACGACCTGGTAGTTATCCATATCAGTGACAAACGCGAGACAAGGCTTCCTAAATTGGGGATTATTCCAGTGATCGATAAAGAGACGAGAAGAACCCTGTGGATCAATACGTCTTTTGGAGATTTCAGAGAAAAGATCAGTGCACGGCATGAAACCAGGAAGACGGAGCTTGAAAAGTTCAGCCGAAAGCACCAGATCAATTTTATTTCCCTTGATACGGACGAAGACTATGTGCCCAAGCTCCTTCGACTTTTCAAGGTGCGAAATAAATCCATTAAAAGCTGATGATGGAAGGACGGTTGTACAAATATCTATTCACATATTTGTTGTCAGTCTGTGCGATCGCCGACCTCGCAGGGCAGGAGGTAAAAGTAAGGGCAGGTTTTTTTGCGGATAGTCTGGCGATAGGTGATGTGACCGCGTTTTATCTTACCGCGCGGTATCCGGCGAATCTAGACATTTTGTTTCCCGACTCAACTTTCAGTTTTGCTCCGTTCGAGTATGATCGAAAAGTATACTTCCCCACGGAAACGAACGAGGGAAAAAGTTATGATAGTGTAGTATACTATTTGTCGACCTTCGAAATACTGCCCGTTCAATCGCTTAGCCTTCCGGTATTTCAGCTAAATCAAATGGACTGTACGCTTGTTGCTTCGCGGCGTGACAGCATCAGATTACAAGAATATGTTAAAGGTCTCCCCGATACACTGTCAGTTAAGGATCTCCCTTTAAAGGTAAGCACAGCGTATCTGCAAGTACCGTACTCGTTTAACTATCCTGTATTAATGATATTACTGGGCGTCCTGCTTTTCATTTCGGTCCTTGTATGGCTAGTATTCGGCAAGCGCATAAGACAGCATTATCATTTAAAGCGGTTGCATAAGACGCATCAGAAATTCCTGGAAACCTACAGTGGTCAGATGGAACAGGTCAGGCACGCGTTTTCAACAAATGCAACGGAAACTGCCCTGTTCAATTGGAAAAAATATATGGAACAATTAGAGTCCAAACCCTATACCAAACTAACGACTCGTGAAACAACAAGATTGGAAAACCATGAACCCTTGGAAAAGAACTTACACAACCTTGACGGCGCGATCTATGGCCACAATACCAATGTGATAGAATCCCTTGAACACCTCAAATCATTCGCCAACCAGCGCTTCGCCAAAAAACTTGAGGAAGTGAAACATGGATAACAGCGTGCCCTGGCTTTCAATCGACTGGTTTAGTATCTCCACGTTAAAAACGTTTACCTGGCAGAATACCATTTTCCTATACATCATCATCGCGGTACCGGCGCTGTTTGTATTCCGTTGGCTGACGAGGTATCGCTTTAATCAAAAG
>JANNPM010000297.1:0-11879 GCA_031400145.1 Chryseolinea sp.
CACGTCTGTTCTGATACCGGTGGAAAGCATATTGATCCGGTTTATAATGGGCTGAGTCCATCCACTGGTCACTCCGGGCATCTGCACTTTCTTATTTAGCGCAGCGATAAGTTTCTCTTTAGTCATCCCATCACGCCATTCATGCTGTGGTTTTAAAATGATGATCGTTTCAATCATGCTTAAGGGTGCGTTATCGGTAGCCGTGTACGCTCGTCCTGCTTTGCCAAGCACATTGACTACTTCCGGAAATTCTTTGATAAGCCGATCTTGTAGCTGAAGGATGCGTTTAATTTCGGAATTGGAAGCATCAGGAAGTGTAACAGGCATGAAAAGAAGTGAGCCTTCATCTAATGGCGGCATAAATTCAGAACCCATCCGCAACAATAGAGGTACGCAGCCTAGACTTATTATAAAGGCAATGGCTAGTACCGTCTTCCTCCAATTGAGGCAAAGCCGAAGTACAGGGCTGTACAATAGGATAAAGAAATTTGAAATAACGTTACGACTTTCTGGTCTAAGCTTTCCTTTCATTAGCGTTCGCAGCAACATCGGCACAACAAAAAGTGCTACAATTGCTGAACCGATCATGGTAAACGTTTTGGTAAGGACCAGTGGAGAAAACAATTTCTGTTCCTGACCGGTAAGGAACAAAATCGGAAAAAACGAAATCAGTGTAATGAGTATAGAGTAGAATACCGCTCTACCGATCATACGCGAAGATTTTTCAATGATGCTGATCCGTTCCTCTTCCGGAAGTTCACTCGTATGGCCAATGCGTTCTTGCTCCATGCTAATCAGCTTGAGGTTTAGCAACTGCTTGCGTAAGTTGGCGATAGGCATTTTCTGTCATCACAATACCTGCATCGACCAAATCTCCAATAGCCAGAGCAACTCCACCGAGGGACATGATGTTGAGGCTTATACCTACAAATCGAATAATCATAAAGGCGATGAGAATAGAAAGAGGAATGGTTATAATTGCTACCAGCGCACTCCGGAAATGAAAAATAAAAATCATCACCACAAGAGAAACGACCAGTAACTCCTCCCATAACGCCTCATTCAAAGTCGCAACGGCTGCTTCGATCAAATCACTTCTGTCATAGGCAACTTTGAACTTTACTCCGGAGGGCAGTCCCATTTCAACATCGGTTATCCGCTCTTTAATCCGGTCAATAACATCTTTGGCGTTTTCGCCATAACGCATCACCACGATGCCGCCAACCACTTCCCCTTCACCGTTTTGTTCAGCTATTCCCAAACGTGAATCACTGCTCATCTGAACCGTAGCCACATCTG
This sequence comes from Chryseolinea sp., assembly GCA_031400145.1. Lineage (GTDB taxonomy): Bacteria > Bacteroidota > Bacteroidia > Cytophagales > Cyclobacteriaceae > Chryseolinea. Next base: position 1,300 of record JANNPM010000297.1, read on the forward strand.
AAATTTTGATCGGAATGGATTTGTATGTCCCCAATGTAATGTTTCTGATATCATCAATGCTGGTCAGATATCCTAAACCCCTGATCATATAACTGGTGGAATTCATTTCAAAAACGCTCCCACCTACATCGCGGTTGTTTCCTATGATTGCCCTAGTAACGTCCATTAGTGCTACATTGAAATACACTAACTTATATGGATCGATGGTAACCTGGTATTGTTTCTGAAAACCACCAAATGAAGCAACTTCACTGACGCCATCTACTTTTTGCAGCGCAAACTTGACATACCAATCCTGCAGCGCACGCAGCTCGCCAAGATTATAGCCAGGCGCATCCAGCGTATACCAGAAAACGTGCCCGACACCGGTACCATCAGGTCCCAGCGATGGCGTCAATCCCGGAGGCAAAAACTGTTGCGCGTAGTTAAGCCTTTCAAGCACACGCGAACGAGCCCAGTAGATGTCGACATCATCATTAAAAATGACAAAGACGAAACTCATCCCAAACATTGAAGACGCTCGGATACTCTTGATTTCTGGCAAACCTTGAAGATTGGATACTAACGGATAGGTAATCTGGTCTTCGATGATTTTGGGATTACGCCCCATCCATTCTGTGTAAATGATCACCTGGTTTTCAGAAAGATCAGGGATAGCGTCAACGGGAATAGTTATTACTGCGAAGAGTCCTCCTATTATGATCACAAGTATTCCGAACCAAACAAAGAAGCGGTTGTGCGTTGACCATGAAATGATCTTTTCAATCATTTTCTTTCCGTTAATAGCGATCTAAAAAAATGAGGAACTCTCTATTTCAAGAACCCCTCATTGAAAAAATAATTGTTCTTAATATTATAATAGACTGGCTGTATATAGGCGATTTATCTTATACATTTTATGAAATGAATCAAATTGAGCTAGCTGTTCGTCTGATTTAAACTGAGCGTCCAAGGCATCATGCAGTTTGTGATTGTCAGGAAATGCCTTCTTAAGATTCATTAGGGTTAATGCCTGTACTTGCCCTGCTCCCGTAAGGCTAAAGTAGTGATGCACGGCTTCTTTCTGATTTTTCGACGCCTCCACGGTATGTTTGTACAAAACGATTTCTTCTGTCGGATTCAAAATCAGGTAATGACCGTTATCCGAAAATCTGTAAGTAATGTTATCGCAATCTTTATACCCAAAGATTTCCTTCTTCTGCAATTTGTGGGGCTTCTTGTCATGAACGACAGTGATGTAATCCTGCTGCAAAAATTCATTAAGCTTGATCTTGTGTTTCTCCGTTGAGCAATTAATTTCATAAGTTAGTTTGCCTGAAGCAAAATCAGATGCACTTAAATAAACACCACTGGTCTGGGCTAAAGCAAAAAGTGTCGCGAAAGAAAAAATACTGGAAAGGATTACTCGGGTTTTCATATTAGTAATTGTTAAATTATATAGTGTAAAAGCTGATAACCAATGAATGGATTTACTGATATTTCATGTGTTAATAATTTGTTTTTAGTTGTCACATGGAATGGCCAGACCAAATTATCATCCCTTTGGGTGAACGGGGTGCATGGCCATTTCATGATTGTAAAACTGATTTCCTCACGTTATTCGAATGTTCCATACACACAAGAAGATGGTGTATTCACGAAATTTATTCACTTTTATAGTGATTTACTCAGATACTTGATTATTCTGAAAAGCGCGTGTCATCAAGAGAGTATAATCAGACTATAACTTAAAACAGTGTATGTGTATTTGCGCCATTTTCATGCCCCGAATCCTGCAGTTTGTAGAATGACAGAATCCTTCAGTTCATTTCCAAAAATCGATGACATACTTCGTTCTGAGATGATCAGCGTGCAGTAACTATCAATAAAAAGGCGCCTTAACATTAAAGCAATGTGACAAACTGAGGGTAATATTCCGATAACGTAGAGAAAAATACACACTTTAGCCATTTAATACGTTCTTGCCCCACTCATTATCGTGATAACCATTATTAATCGTCATTCAAACTAGTCAACTGATCCGTCCAGGTTGGAACCGTGCTTTAAAACATGACCGTCAGCTGGTGCACATATGCCAAGTGGAGGTTAAATCTAAATGCAATTGCAAGGAATGAGTCTGCCAATACCCTGTTGATCAATTCTTCTCACTTTCAATGATTAGACATGGGTTGATGGAAATCAGGGGTTTTACAAGGATTTCAGGAAATTTTATAATTGATTAAAGCTAAAGTATAAATCTATTGTCTGCTAAATCCGTTACATTTGAGTAGGTAATGAAAGCAGTCAAATCCATAGCAGCCATAGTTTTAGCCCTTCTGGTGCTCGTTGCTTCAACCAGCTTTATGATCGGTATGCACTTCTGTATGGGAGAGGTTCAGAACATTGCTCTCTTTACAAAAGCTGATGGATGTGAAAAAGAGCAAAGCCTTCCTCCCTGTCATCTCGATCAGAAAGCCCCGTGCTGTGCAGATGAAACCGTCATACACTACGGAGATGATTTCAAAGCATCAATTACGCATTTTCATGTCGTTGCTCCTGCTGCAATACATATCGAACAGCCGTTAACTCTTATATCTGAAGTAATTCCATCCGCACCTTTTTCGCGCACTCATTACTACAATTACAATCCTCCCTTGCGATCTTGGGATCTTACGGTTCAGCATCAAGTATTTCTTATCTGATTCCCTCCTATTCTTTTTGAACAGTGTTGCACTCTTCGTGTAATCGCGATGCCTTAGCGAATACGACTATATTCTACATTCTATATTTTAAGTCATGATTGAAAGTTTAATTTCATTCTCACTTCGCAACAGGCTTTTAGTGCTGATGGTTGCCATTGGCCTATTCGCATGGGGAATTTATTCCGTTAAAATCAATAAGATCGATGCAATACCTGACCTTTCTGAAAATCAGGTAATCGTTTTTACTGAGTGGATGGGCCGCAGTCCTCAAATCATGGAGGACCAGGTGACCTATCCATTGGTTACAAATCTACAGGGGCTTCCTCAAGTCAAATACGTTCGCGGCTCTTCGATGTTCGGAATGAGTTTCGTCTATGTAATCTTTAATGATGACACCGAAGTCTACTGGGCTCGGGAACGCGTTCTTGAACGTCTTAATTATGCAACACGGTTATTACCTGAAGGTGTCGCCCCGACCCTTGGCCCTGATGGGACTGGTGTTGGTCACATACTATGGTACACCCTCGAAGCTCCGGGAATGGATCTGGGGGAGCAACGTGCTCTTCAGGATTGGTACGTGAAGTTCGCATTACAAAACGCTCCCGGTGTCAGCGAGATAGCATCATTCGGTGGATTTCAAAAACAATATCAGGTCACCTTAAATCCGAACAAGCTTAACTATTACGGTTTGTCAACTCAGGAAGTAATCCAGTCAGTTCGCTCAAACAATAACGAAGCTGGTGGCCGAAAATTCGAAATGAGTGACATTGGCTACATTATTAAAACATCGGGATATTTAAAATCGATAGAAGAGATAGAAAACATTACTGTGAAAACGGCCAATACAATTCCAGTCAAGGTTAGTGATTTGGGATCAGTACAGATGACCGGAGAAACCCGTCTGGGAATTTTTGATCTGGATGGCGAGGGCGAAGTTGTTGGGGGAATTGTTGTCATGCGTTATGGTGAAAACGCTGATGAAGTTATTACGGGTGTTAAAAAGAAAATGGAAGATGTCGCTAAAGGTTTTCCTGAAGGTGTCAAGTTCAATATTATATACGATAGAAGTGAACTAATCCAGGAATCGATTTCCTCTATTAAAACCACATTGATTGAGGAAATGATCGTGGTGTCATTGGTTGTGATCGCTTTCCTTTTTCACTGGAGAAGTGCAGCCAGCATTATTATCCAGATACCGATCACTATTGCAACAAGCTTTATTCTGCTGAATGCATTTGGTATCACATCCAACATTATGTCACTAACCGGAATCGCGCTTGCCATCGGGGTTATTGTCGACAACGGAATCATCATGGCTGAAAACTCATATAAAAATTTATCAACACGTTTTGAGGAGTTAAATCCCGAAACTGAAAAATAGGTTATGGTTAAAAAATTACCCAATAGAAATTATAACAGGATCGATGAAACCGAAAGGATGGCGATCATAGAGAAATCTTCAAAACAGGTTTCGCGGGGTGTATTCTATTCTACTATCATTATCATCACGTCATTCCTGCCTGTATTCATGCTAACGGGCCAGGAAGGTAGACTCTTCCACCCCCTTGCCTATACAAAAACTTTCATCCTGATTGTAGATGCTGTTCTTGTTGTAACGCTGGCTCCGGTTATCATTTCCCTTTTCATGAAAGGAAAATTTGCCAATGAAAGAAAGAATCCGATCAACAGGTTTCTGGAGGGGGTGTATGAGCCCATCATACGAACCTGTATGAAGTGGAGAAAGACCACTATCGGCATTAATATCGTTGCGTTGCTCGTTAGCCTCCCTTTATTGATGAGCCTGGGCAGCGAGTTCATGCCGCCTCTCGATGAGCAATCAATTTTATTCATGCCGGTGACGCTTCCAGATGTTTCTAACGAAGAAGCGAAACGCATTCTTCAGGTACAGGACAAGATTATAAAGTCAATTCCTGAAGTAGATAAGGTCTTAGGCAAAGCTGGAAGAGCAAGTACCGCTACTGACAACTCTCCGATCAGCATGATTGAGACGATTATCATGCTGAAACCAAAATCTGAATGGAGAGAAGGCATTACAAAAAGTGATCTTATCAATGAGCTTGATGCCAAAATGCAAATTCCGGGAGTTGTTAATGGCTGGACACAACCAATCATTAACAGAATCAACATGCTGGCAACCGGTATACGAACTGATGTAGGAATTAAAGTTTATGGACAAAATCTGGATAGTATCTCAGCACTTTCTGAAAGAATAAAATCAGCCTTACGGGGCGTTCCCGGAGTAAAAGATCTATATGTTGATCCCATTACAGGTGGAAAATATTTGAACGTTGCTGTGAATCGTGACGCATTGGGTCGATATGGATTAACTGTAGACGAAGTGAATATGATTGTTGAATCTGCTATTGGCGGTTCACCCATCGGACAAACTATTGAGGGTCGCCAAAGGTTTACCATTAGTGTTCGCCTTGCGCAGGATTTCAGAAACAGCATTGAACAGCTTAAGAGAATTCCCATTAAAACACAATCACTCGGCACCATACCCTTATCATCTGTAGCGGACATCAAATTCGAGAATGGTCCTCCGATAATTGTTTCAGAAAATTCATCATTAAGAGGCGCTGTTTTATTCAATGTGCGCGACAGGGACTTAGGAGGCACTGTTGAGGAAGCAATGAAAACATTGAATGCAAATATCGGTGTTCTTCCAAGCGGATATTATTTGGAGTGGAGTGGTGAATACGAGAACTTGATTCGAGGGAAGCAAACTTTAATGATCATCCTCCCCGTTGTGCTGCTGATAATTTTTATTTCGTTGTATCTGGCCTTCAAATCAATTCGTGAGGCATTCTTTAGTTTGATCACCGTGCCTTTTGCGTTGATTGGTGGTGCTTACATGGTCTATTTCTATGGAGTGAATTTATCCGTAGCAGTTGCAGTAGGCTTCATTGCATTATTTGGAATCGCAGTTGAAACCGGGGTTGTGATGGTCATCTATCTGAATGATGCCATGCAACAATTAATTAAGCTGCGTGGCAATTCAAGTGAAACAATTTCAAAAGAAGAATTGAGAGAGTATGTAATTGCTGGAGCAGCAAAAAGGCTTCGTCCAAAACTGATGACTGTATGTGTTGCCTTGTTTGGACTCGTGCCCGTACTGTGGGCTACGGGTGTAGGTAGTGATGTAATGCGACCTATTGTACTACCAATGATTGGAGGGGTGTTAACATCCTCAACACACATCTTATTAGTAACACCACTTATTTTCCTGATGACTAAAGAATATGAATTACGAAAATTCGGCAAACTGGAAGTTTATGAAGTGCAACATTAAGCGATCGATTTTATATACGGCATTTCTCGTTGCTACAGTCACAGAATTATCTGGACAGATCGTCACGTTGGACAGTGTGCTTCGGGTAATCGATACCAGAAATCCCATGCTCCAGGAATATGATAACAAAGTGAAAGCTTTGAATGAATACTCAGCCGGAGCAAAAAGCTGGATGGCCCCAATGGTTGGTGCTGGTACATTTATGACTCCTTATGCAAATCAAATGTTAATGGATGAGCGAGACAAAGGATCATGGATGCTTTCTGTTGAACAGGAAATTCCTAACCCAGCGAAGCTAAACGCGAACAAAATCTATTCGCAATCACGCGCGGGTGTAGAGCAGGAAGGACGATCCATTCAGTTCAACAATTTACGAACAGAAGCAAAGATCTATTATTACAAATGGTTAGTGGCGGAGGAAAAAATCATTGTATTAAATGAGAATGAACAGATCATGGACCTGATGCTGAAGCTTGCAAAGCTCCGCTATCCCTATAATCAAGGAAGCTTAGGTAATGTCTACAAAGCAGAAGGAAGGTTGAATGAAGTGCAGAATATGCTGCTTATGACCAGATCAGATATTGAGGACAGTAACGTCAGGTTGAAAGCACTTATGAACCTTGCTCCTTCTGATTCTATAATGATCGATACAGCAACGGTTGTAAACTTCAGTTTTGATCAGATAATAAATGATACAACAGCCTTAAGTGACCAAAGAAGTGATGTACGTCAAATCAATCAAACTATTGAAGTAATGCGTTTGAATCAGCAGCTACAAAGGCTCCAGGCTAAACCAGACTTCAAAGTAAGGTTTGATCACATGCAACCTATTGGAAACATGCCAGCGGTGTTTACCGCTATGGCAATGATCTCCATACCGATTGCTCCCTGGTCTTCAAAAATGTATAAAGCCGAGGTAAAAGGAATGCAATACGATATCGAAGCAATGAAGAAGGGTCGTGAGGCTATCCTTCTTGAAACTCGCGGAATGTTAGCGGGAATGGCAAATCAGATTATCCGGATGAAACAACAACTGGAAAATTATGAGAAGAAAATAATTCCAGCTTTAAAAAAAAATTACCAAACACTTATGCTTGCTTATGAAGAGAACCGCGAGCAGTTGCCCATTGTCATTGATGGATGGGAAGCGTTGAACATGGCTCAAATGGAGTACTTGAATAAGCGTGAAGAGTATTACAAGATGATTATCAGCTATGAAAAGGAACTGGAAAAGTAATTTGATATTATATCCTGTGTTTGCATTGCTTACGTTGGCTTCTTGCGGCACGGTTGGCGATCATGCGGAACACGCGCATACCTATACATGCCCGATGCATCCTACTGTTAATTCTGACCGGCCGGGTACCTGCCCGGTTTGCGGAATGGATTTGGTTCGGAAAGCCCGTGCAGGTGAAGAAGTTGAGATCACAGAAGATCTTGCCAGGTTGCTGAAGTCCCCTAATGAAACTGTTGTTGCTTCTATAAAGACTGTTAAAGGTCAATTTAAATCAGTCCCTGTTTCAATCGAAGCGCAAGGTGTTGTCACTTATGATACTCGCAACATCTATGATCTTCCGTCCAGAGTTGGTGGCAGACTTGAAAAGATATTTCTGAAATATGCCTACCAACCTGTCACTAAAGGACAAAAGGTCGCAGAGTTGTATAGCCCCGAACTCATCACCGCGCAACGTGAATTAATATTTCTTTTGGAGAACGATGCAGCGAATAAATCAATGATTGAAGCCTCCAAAACCAAACTCCAATTATTGGGTATGACGCCTTTGCAGATCAAAAACATTGAAGAACAGAAAGAGGCAACGAATAAATTTATTGTCTTCAGTCCTTATTCAGGATACCTGATTATCGACCAGCAAGTTCCATCCACATCTGTTGCAATGTCTTCAGCGTCTGGTGCAGCCGGAGGTGCAATGGGGGAAGCAAATTCAAACTCCAAAATACCAGCATCAACTTTATCGAAGAACATTACATCCGGCGCTATGGTCAAAGAAGGAAGTTATGTTACCGCTGGCCAAATCTTGTTTAGCGTTGTAAATGACGACGGGCTGCGTATTGAGCTTGATCTGCCTGCCACACAATCCGGCTCAATCAGCACAGGTGATAAACTGGAACTTGATTTTGGTAATGGCACGAAAGAACAAGCTTCTGTGGATTTTGTACAGCCATTCTTTAATGAAGGGGAGGATTTTTTGAAACTACGGGTATACACAAAAAACAAAGAAGGACTTCATATCGGTCATCTTGTTACAGCCAAAATTCAATTATCGCCATCGGAATCCCTTTGGGTGCCAAAAGAATCTGTGTTGGATCTTGGAACTGACAAAGTGGTATTTATTAAAGATCGAGGAGTACTAAAACCTAAGAAGGTAATGACGGGAATTTCATCTGAAGGACTGATTGAAATCAAAAGCGGACTTTCATCCTCCGATGAAATTGCAGAAAATGCGCAATACCTTGTTGATAGCGAAAGCTTCATTAAAACGATCAAGTAACATGAGAACAATATTCATATTCATTCTGTCCCTGGTTGTAGTCATCTCTTGTTCAAGTGACCAATCAAAGGAGACTCAGGCAGAACATCAGCATGAAGCAACAGAGAAATATACTTGTCCGATGCATCCTCAGGTGGTATCAGGTCAACCGGGCACTTGTCCAATCTGCGGAATGGATCTGGTTAAAGTTAATGAATCAAATGCTTCAAGTAATGATTTGATGTTGAGCGATAGCCAAATCCGACTTGCAAACATTACCACTGAAAGGGTTAGCAAAAAACCTGTAGGACAATCCTTGATAATAAATGGAACACTTGTCGTGGATGAAAATAAAAGTGAAGTGATCAGTAGTCGCGCAGCAGGCCGGGTGGAAAAGCTCTTCATAAAAGAAACCGGTCAATCAGTCAGGAAGGGCCAACCGCTTTACACCTTATACAGTGAAGCATTGTTGACTTTGCAGCAGGAATATCTCCTTGCTAAAGAACAATTTGACACGCTGGGAAAATCTGAAAAACGCTATAAATCATTTTTGGATGCATCCGCAAAGAAATTGAACTTATATGGATTGACGTCACAACAGATCAATCAATTAACAAACAGAAGTTCATTAAAACCACAAGTAACATTTCTGGCTCCGGCCTCCGGGATTGTAACAGAGATAAATGCTTCCGAAGGAGGTTATGTTTCTGAAGGCGGGCTTCTTTACAAGATCGAAGATATTGGCAAACTATGGGTTGAAGCGGAATTGTATCCCAACGAAACTGCTTTCGCAAAAACTGGAGATAAAATAATGGTAAATATAAGTGGAACCGATACCAAGCCAATAGAAGCCAAAGTAAACTTCTTAAGTCCAGAGTACCGTGCCAATACACAGATAGTAGTGATGAGAGCTTCTATCAATAACCTTGAATCAAAATTTAAACCAGGTCAACAAGTACAAGTTTATCTGACTCATTCCGCAAAAGAAGCGATTGCCATACCGGTAGATGCAGTAATACGTGATGGAAAAGGAACGCATGTTTATATACAAGCGGGGCATAATACTTTTAGACCTAAAGTGGTAAAGACAGGCGTGGAAAGTTTTGATCTGGTGGAAATAACGGAAGGAATTAAAGAAGGAGATACTGTTGCCATTTCAGGCGCATATCTTCTCTATTCTGAAATGATACTTAAGAAAGGAACAGACCCAATGGCAAGCCACTAACAAATGAAGTTGAGAATTCTACATCTTTAGTTTACCATCAACGTCCTTTAAACGAACAGGAGGAATCAGATCATTGCTTCATTGCTTCCGAGAAAGATGGAATCCCATTAGCACAAGAAGGTGGGCTGTTGCAGTAAGTTTATTATGTGTAGCTACCCAGAGCTGTTTTTTCTATTCGTCGCAGTCATAGGTATGTTTGTAAACGCCCGCTCCCTGTTGGTAAACTAAACTGGCGCCCAGATGGCCTGCGTAGATCAAATAAACGGAACCAGTTAACATCAGGAAAAAAACTATATAATAAGAGATTGAATGGAGTACCGGCTTAAGCGATTTAAAAAGTAAAAAAGCGTTAAGTAAACTTGCCGCCGTAAACAGGTAAGACATTGTTTGAGCTGCAAGCTCATGCTCTTTAAGGATGGTAGGATCGCATATTCTTCTTGCCACCAGCCCATCTGCCAGGTTCCCAGTGTACAAAGAAGTCCATGCAAAAACCGTCCCAGCAAACAACAAACCACTTGCTGCATAACGCCAATAATTCCTGCGTGCCGAATCGACTATAAAAGACGCTAGCATTGTAAGCGTACTGAAGATAAGCAACGCTATTGGAAAGTGAACCGACATAGCATGCCAGACTTCAGTACGCACAACACCTGTATCGAACATTATTCAAGGATCTTTACTGACACGGGGTCAAGGCGCTTTCCTTCTTTCTCCACTTCTACTTCGACTTTCTTACCTTCAGCCAATTCACTAAAGGGCACAGTTTGTCCCTCTTTTGTAAGCGTAGTTGTTTCCGTGAAATAAAGTTCCAGCAATTTGCCGTCACCAGTCTTCACATAGATCTCAGACTTGTCTGCCTCAACTTCATGAAC
>JANNPM010000302.1:0-6333 GCA_031400145.1 Chryseolinea sp.
GTCCGGCCATGCCGTGTGACAATCAAAAACAATTATTAACACATGAAATGGCCATGCACCCCGTTCACCCAAAGTGATGATAATTTTGTCTGGCCATTCCAGGTGACAACTAAAAACAATTATTAACACATGAAAGGCGATAATTACGAATTAGGAATGATCGGTTTGGGCACGATGGGCCGCAATCTTTTATTGAATATGGCGGATCACGGGTTCCGGGTTGCGGGTCACGATAAAGATCAGGCGAAGATAGATGCGCTCTTAAAGGAGTCCTCGAAAGAGAATGTCAAGGGCTTTTTGTCCATTAACGAGTTTGTTGAAAGTCTGAAGACACCCCGGGCAATCATGATGCTCGTCCCTGCTGGAAAAATCGTAGACAATGTTATTGAAGAGCTAACGCCGTTGTTAGATGCCGGCGACCTCATTATTGATGGCGGGAATTCTCATTTTACCGATACCAACAGGCGGGTTGAAAGTTTAAAGGCAAAAGGCCTGCATTTTTTCGGAATGGGAATTTCCGGAGGCGAGGAAGGTGCACGCAGGGGTCCGAGTATGATGCCGGGTGGCGACATGCAGGCCTACCGTGTTGTACAACCTATCTTTGAGGCAGTGGCAGCAACAGTGAATGGCGAGCCTTGCGTAACTTACATTGGTCCTGGCGCCTCGGGACACTTTGTGAAAATGGTTCACAATGGAATAGAATACGGTATCATGCAGTTGATTGCGGAGACCTATGGGATGATGAAGAATGGATTGAATCTGTCAGCCGCGCAGATACATCAGACCTTTGCGCAATGGAGCGAGGGCAGGCTTCAATCCTTCCTGATGGATATAACGCGCGATATCCTTGCATTTAAGGAAAAGGACTCCTCTCAATTACTGTTGAATGAGATCAAGGATGAAGCAAGATCCAAAGGGACGGGTAAATGGACCTCTCAGGTTGCAATGGATTTGCAAACACCGTTGACACTTATTGATTCGGCCGTGTCAATGCGTGATCTTTCGAAGTTCAAGGCGCTGCGGGTTAAGGCATCAGGTATGTATAAGGCCTCACACCAAGATGTCATCAAAATTACTCTGGACGATCTTGAAAATACCCTTTACTTTTCCACGATCGTTGCCTATGCACAGGGTATGCATCTGCTGTCGCAGGCTTCAAAAGAGTTTAGCTATAATTTGAAGTTGGAGAATATTGCCCTCATCTGGCGCGGAGGTTGTATAATACGATCCTCGTTCCTCGAGGATATCTATCAGGCATATAAGCGGGATTCGACCCTCGACCACCTGCTGGTCGACGGCAACATCCAGGAAAAAGTTAATGGCCTGCGTTCATCTGCGAGAGTTGTTTTAAGCGCGGCTATTTCCGGAGGGATCGCCATGCCTGCCCATACCGCTGCGTTAAGTTATCTGGACACCCTGAGCAGTGAGCACATGCCGTCTAACCTGATCCAGGCGCAGCGCGATTATTTCGGAGCACATACTTACGAAAAGATCGGCAAGGAAGGTGTCTTCCATACACAATGGCAAATAAATAACCATTAACTGAACGCTTGCAATGAATCAAGTAAAGAGTCCGCTGAAATCACAGGCCATTGTATTTTTCATTTTTGGAGCTACTGGTGACCTGACTGCGCGCAAACTCATTCCTGCGCTGTACAACCTTTTCCTCGACGGGTGGATGCCCAACAAGTTCAGGATCATTGGCCTCGGACGCACGCCGCAGACTGACGACCAGTTCCGTGCGCTGTTAAAGGAAGATCTGCCGAAATTTGCGCGTCCGCGAAATGCCAAGGATGACAAGTGGGATGAATTTGCCTTGCACGTTGATTTTCTGGTTTCTGAAATCAACGAGGAGAAAACTTATGTGGATATTGCAGCAAGGATCAAGAGCATAGGCGAGACGTGGGATGCTGACCCGTGCATGATTTATTACCTCGCCGTAGCACCGCGCTTCTTTGCGCCGATAGCTGAACATCTTTCGAAGCAGGGTCTGACAAGTGACCAGGCAAAGTCGCGGATCGTGATTGAAAAGCCTTTCGGTACCGATCTCGAATCGGCCCTGGAATTGAACAAGTTGCTGAATAGGATTTTTTCCGAAAACCAGATCTACCGGATAGATCATTATCTGGGAAAGGAAACGGTTCAGAATATACTGGCCTTCAGATTTGCCAACTCTATCCTCGAACCATTGTGGAATAGAAATCATATCGAGCATGTGCAGATATCCGTAACGGAACAGCTGGGGGTGGGGGATCGCGGCGGCTATTATAATGAGGCTGGCGCATTGCGCGACATGGTTCAGAACCATATCCTTCAGTTGCTGTGTCTCATTGCCATGGAACCACCCGTGAGTTTCCAGGCTGATGAGGTTAGAAACAGGAAAGTAGACGTGCTACGGGCAATGCGAAAGTTCCGCCCTGAAGACGTCCAGAAAAATGCCGTTCGCGGCCAGTATAGCAAGGGCTGGATTGAAGGAAAGGAAGTCTTGGGATACCGGGAAGAATCAGGAGTGGATCCTGATTCGAATACAGAAACTTTTGCTGCAATAAAATTTTTTGTAGACAACTGGCGCTGGCATGGTGTGCCGTTCTATTTGCGAACAGGTAAGCGAATGCATCAGTCATCGTCCGTGATCACCATTCAGTTTAAAGATGTGCCCCACCTGATCTTTCCCACCGAAGCAGTGGAGGGATGGCAACAAAATCGTCTAATAATCAGCATACAACCAGAGATGAGCATTCGCGTTCAGGTGCAGGCAAAGCGCCCGGGCCTCGACATGATACTCAACCCTGTCGATCTGGTCTTCGACTATAACGGCACATATAACGGAGAAACACCTGAAGCCTATGAGACACTCTTGCTGGACACGATGCTCGGTGATCAGACGCTGTTTATGCGTGGTGACCAGGTCGAGGCGGCATGGGAACTGTTGATGCCAGTTCTTGGTACATGGACTGGCAAGAAGAGTCTGGGCTTTCCCAACTATCCGTCTGATTCGTGGGGACCCGAAACAGCCGAAGCACTTATTGCGAAGGATGGATTTCATTGGTTCGCACTGCCACTTAACCAAAAGAAATAGTGATCAGGCTGTTTGACACACCGGACTTATTGATAACCGGCCTTGCAGATTTTGTTGCAGAAATGGCGACGGTGTCTATAGGCGAGCGCGGCAGATTCAATTTGGTGCTCTCGGGCGGCAGCTCCCCGAAAAGACTATATGAGCTTCTGGCAAGCCCGGCGTATGGCAGTAAGATTGACTGGACGAATGTCTACTTTTTCTTCGGAGACGAGCGCAACGTTCCTTCGGATCATCCGGACAGTAACTATCTTATGGTAAAAAAGGCGCTGTTTGATCCACTAAAGATTGATAGCGCGCACCAATTTCCTATAAACACTTCACTTTCGCCGGCGCAGGCTGCTTTCGATTATGAGCGTGCTATCCGCAAGCATTTCAACGACGAGCCGTTGCGCTTTGATCTGATTTTACTTGGGCTTGGTGACAACTCACATACCGCATCGCTCTTTCCTCACACAACCGTGCTGCACGAGAAGGCGGCCTTGATAAAAGACGTTTACGTGCCAGAGGTAAACATGTACCGAATCACTTTCACCGCCCCACTGATTAACGCTTCTCACGCCATAGCATTTCTCGTCTACGGCGCATCAAAAGCCGAAGCCGTGCACCACATAATTAAAGGCGAGCGAGACATCGAATCGTATCCTGCGCAGCTGATACAGGCAGAAAAAGTGATTTGGTTTATGGACCGCGCGGCTGGGAAAAGGGTGAACGGTGCACAGTGAAGGGGACCTATCGGCAATTAAAATTTGAAATCCCCGGCAGGCTGCATCACTATCCTGTTCCCTCTTTTCAACGATTAAGTTATCCATTTCAGGGTCTTGGGCTCGACCGGATTCACGAACTCGGTCTTATTTTGTTGCGCCATGTCCCAGGCTCTCTTTAGTTCGTGGTACCATCGGGCCTGGGCATCGGGTTCGCCAAGCAGCATGAGGGTGGGTTTCGATCTTAGTCCCATGCTTAACTTTCTAAAGATGTCAAGATCCTGATGGATAAACTGTTTGCCGAGCTGGCGCAATGGCCACCAAATATACTTTACAAAACCAAGCGTTGAGTAAAAGATGTGGGTGAGCTCGGTTTCGTTTTCATTTATCGGCGTAAGGCAGGTAATGGAAATGATTTCATTGTTGCCGACCTGGATATGTTCCGTGCGGATGCCTGGCAACTGAAAATCTATCTCTGTTGATATTCCTCCCTTCAGTATTGAGTAACCCTTTGAATTCGACGAGGGCTTATGCCGCACCATCTTGAATCCCAGCGCTGAGGGCTCGAATTTCTTTTCCTTTAATTTCAACGCCTTTGCGGAGCGCCAGTACCAACTCTGATGAACGAACGTTACGTGTGCCGGATCAATTAATCCGATCACGGCGTGGTCGATGTCTACGGGCATGTTTACCTTTTCAACAAAGAGAAATTTCTTGTCGGCGGGCGCCAGTAGATCAGGGACGCGTTCGTCAGCGCCGCCTAGATGTGTTTTGTTCTGTGGAATATAGACCCAGATGGTGCCGTTAATCTCCCTGCAGGGATATTGAAATACTTTGATCTTTTTCGTGTCAAAATTTTTGTCAAAAAGCGCGGGTATCCCCACACAAGTTCCCTTCGAATCAAATTTCCATCCGTGGTAGCTGCATTGTATGACGTTGCCATCGTACCAGCCCTGCGAAAGCGGCACGCCGCGATGCGGACAGCTGTCTTTCATGGCAAACGGCTCCCCCGCAGTGTCCCTCCCGAACGCGATGCGTTCTCCAAGAATTTCCCTGGGTAACAGTTTTCCCTGTTTTAAAAAGGAGCCATGTACCACGAAATACCACAGGTTCTTTAAAAAGAGAGATTCCATTCAGCGATTGCAATCGTAAAGAAACCAATTAAAGACTTAAAGGAGAATATTCCAAAATTGATAGCGAGCGATTGCGGGCGGAAATAATATTGCCAACCAAAGCTTTCCGCAATCGATTTCTTTATTATTGTCCCTTTATTATTAATATTTTAATCCCTTACTTGAAAACAAACTTTTATAAGCTGATGAAATGGCCATGCACCCCGTTCACCCCAAAGGGATGATAATTTGGTCTGGCCATTCCATGTGACAACTAAAAACAAATTATTAACACATGAAGAGAAAATTGCGAATGGGAATGGTAGGCGGTGGACTTACCTCTTTGATCGGTCCGATCCACCGGAAGGCTGCCGGCATTGATGGAGAAATAGAACTCGTAAGTGGCGCATTCAGCGTAGTGCCGGGAGAGTCAAAAGCCACCGGCGAATCACTTTATATGAATCCCAAACGCGTTTACGAAAACTATCAGGAAATGTTTGAGGCGGAAAAGAATCTTCCGGTGGATCAAAGGATGGACTTCGTCACTGTTGTCACGCCGAACCACGTTCACTTCGGTCCTTCGAAAATGGCGTTGGAAAATGGATTTCACGTTCTTGTGGAAAAGCCAATTTCTTTTAACCTCGAGGAGGCACTCGAGTTAAAAAAGCTCGTTGCCGACACAGGCCTGGTCCTCGGCCTTGCGCACACCTATACCGGATATCCGCTGGTGAAGGAAGCCCGACGGATGGTCGCCGACGGAAAGCTTGGAAATATCCGAAAAGTGTATGTTGAGTACCCGCAGGGATGGCTTTCCACGATGCTCGAAGGAAAAGGTAACATGCAAGCCTCCTGGCGAACCGACCCCAAGCAATCGGGAATGGGCGGCGCCATTGGCGACATCGGAACGCACGCAGCCAACCTTGCGGAATATATTACGGGTAACAAAATCACCGAAATCTGTGCCATGCTCAACACCGTGGTAACAGGCCGGATGCTGGACGATGACAGCTCGATGCTCATACGTTTTGACAACGGATCGTCAGGTGTATTGTTTGCGACACAAGTCGCCGCTGGTGAAGAAAATAATTTGAACATCCGTGTTTACGGTGAAAAAGGGGGACTGGAATGGCGCCAGGAAGAACCCAACACCATGATCCTGAAATGGCTCGACAAGCCTAAAGAGATTATACGCGCCGGTCAGGGATATCTCTCAGAGGATGCCAAGAACTTCACCAGAACCCCTCCTGGCCATCCCGAGGGATATCTGGAAGCGTTTGCCAATATCTACCGTGCTTTTTCAAAAGCGCTGAGGGACTATAAGCCCGGTGCCCCGGCGAGACCGCCGACGGCGCGCTGATCTTCCTGCCGTCCGAGGCGCTGCATGCCGACCTGCACGCGCATTGCCCCGCGCTGATCACCGCGGCCGCCCGCCGCGGGGTGC
>JANNPM010000323.1:0-12135 GCA_031400145.1 Chryseolinea sp.
TGAGAACGGACATGGGTCACGGCGTGGATTACATGGTAGGCTCACATAAGTGGCATGGTGTCGCTCCTAATGATGACGAGCTTGCCAAGGCACTGGCGCAGTTGGAGGAGACTTCCGGAGATTATTGAGGAAAGGTTACCCGATGCTCGGTTCTCCGAGCGGCTTCAATTTCTCATGCGTACAATTCGATTCAATTCATAGCGTTCAAAGTAAGCATGGGAAAAAGATTACGCCGACTTTCACACTACGTCGTCTTTTTTTTCACCCTGTCGGCTGGTCAATTGGCTCTTGGCCAGTCCAAGGTTCAGCAGAAGATTCCGGAGAACACAAGAATACTGTTTTTACTCGATGCATCCGGCAGCATGCTGGAGCAATGGGAGCGGCCAAACCAGACAAGATGGAGCGTGGCGAAGTCCATCCTGACCAGGCTCATCGATTCGCTTAAACAAAATGGTAAACTGCAGCTTGCCCTTCGGGTTTATGGTCACCGGTCGACGCAGGAAATTAAAAACTGCAAAGATACCTGGCTGGAAGTACCCTTCAAAAGTAAAAATCATTCGCTCATCATCGATAAACTTAAGGAGATCAAACCCAAGGGCGTCACTCCCATAACGTACTCGCTGGAGCAGGCGGCCAATGATTTCCCTGCCGGCCCTGGATATAGAAATATTGTTATACTTATTACCGACGGGATAGAGTCGTGTGGTGGAGATCTCTGCGCTAACACACGGGGAATGCAGAAGAAAGGAGTTTTTCTGAGGCCATATATCATTGGCCTAGGGTTGCGGTCTGAGAAAACATTAGAATGCGCCGGAAAGTATATCGATGCAGATACGCCAGGTAAATTTAATGATGTGTTAAATGAGGCAATAGAATCAAGCTTTGCGAAAACAACGGTGAGCATAGCGCTTCTCGATGGCGCTAACCGGCCAACCGAAACCAATGTGAATATTACTTTTTTGAATTCTCAAACGGCGGAACCGATGTATGACTTTGTTCATTATCTCGACGGAAAGGGGAGGCCGGACACTGTCCAGATTGATCCGGTGGTGGATTACGATATTTTGGTGAATACCTTACCGTCAATTTTAAAAAAAAATGTTCCAATCGTGATTGGCAAGCATAATGTTATCGACATCCCTGCGCCGCAGGGAAATATTATCATTCAACAGGACGGACGAAGAGACAACAGGCTTCAGTCAATCGTGCGTATCAAGGGCCAAAAAGAAACCATAAACATTCAAGCCAGCAATACCCCTGTCAGGTACCTCACTGGGCAATATGAAATTGAGACGCTGACGCTACCCCGCAAAATTTTTATAGCGGAGGTTATTGCGAATAAACAAAAAAGCATTTTGTTGCCTGCGCCTGGCGTAGTAAACTTCAACACGATTGCCACTGGCTATGGAAGCCTTTATGAACTGCAGCCAGATGCATCACAGACCTGGGTGTGCAATCTCAACGACATTAAATCTCAATTTGCGCTTACATTACAGCCGGGCCGGTACAAAGTAGTTTTTAGAGTAAAGCAAACTACCGGAAGCAAGTATACTGGCTTTAAGAAATTTACTTTGAATGCTGGCGAGACACTGAGCGTTAATGTTTTTAACTAGGCAATCTACGGGGAAAACACTCGGAAGAATCTAAATCTTTTACGACTTTCGCAACGCCTTAGCGCATTAACCATGACTAAATTCACATTTACGGAAAAGAAGGACACACGCTCTGGTTTTGGAGCTGGTTTGCACGAGTTGGGACAGAAAAATTCTAACGTAGTAGCCCTGTGTGCCGATTTAACCGGTTCACTTAAAATGGACGCCTTCAAGAAGGAGTTTCCTGACCGTTTCTATCAGATTGGCATTGCCGAGGCGAACATGATGGGATTAGCCGCGGGAATGTCCATCAGTGGAAAGATTCCCTTCACCGGCACGTTCGCAAATTTTTCAACCGGTCGTGTGTACGATCAGATCCGTCAGTCGATTGCCTATTCCGGGAAAAACGTCAAGATATGCGCGTCTCATGCAGGCTTGACGCTGGGCGAAGATGGCGCGACCCATCAGATCCTCGAAGATATCGGTATGATGAAGATGCTTCCGGGAATGACGGTGATCGTGCCATGCGACTATAATCAAACTAAGGCAGCCACCATAGCGCTTGGAGACTATGTAGGACCGACCTACCTCAGATTCGGCAGGCCAAACTGGCCGATCTTTACCGGCGACCGGCCCTTCATTATCGGGAAAGCTGATAAAATGACGGAAGGCAAGGACGTAACAATATTTGCCTGCGGACACCTCGTTTGGACATCCGTAGAAGCGGAGGCCCTGCTGGCAGAAAAAGGGATCAGCGTTGAGCTTATCAATATACACACCATAAAGCCTCTTGACGTAGATGCAATCCTCTCCTCCGTGGCGAAGACCAGGTGCGTTGTAACATGTGAAGAGCACCAGATAAATGGCGGCCTGGGCGATGCCGTCGCCCAGGTTCTCTCAAGGTTTAATCCAACACCTCTTGAAATGGTGGCCGTTCAGGATTCGTTCGGCGAAAGCGGTACGCCAACACAGTTGTTGAAAAAGTATGGCCTGGGACCTGAGAACATTGTCTCTGCAGTCGAAAAAGTTTTGAAGAGAAAAAATTAGGCAGCGACTCTTTAGCCTGGCTCGTAACGCCGCCGAACTCTGAAAGAGTTACGACGTGCCTTTGCATCTTCATCCGATCATTCTACATGCAAACTCATTATAATGTTGTTAGACTTTAACAAGTTTCAAAATCAATTAACATCAGTGTTGTTTCTGCTGATTTTGGGTACGACGGCGTTCGCTCAAAAAAAGTCAGCACCAAGGACGCAATTTGATTATCCAAAAACCTGGAATGAAGTTAACCAGTTTCAAGAGAAGGGTCTGCCTGAATCTGCTTTAAAGACGGTAAACATCATATACGCTCAGGCAAAAAAGGATGGCAATGCGGCACAATTGGTGAAATCTATTGTCCACAAGCTTAAGTTTACGGATTATAAGCAGGATAATGGCTTTGTCGCTAACCTTCAGCGGCTGAAGGAAGAAGCAGAAAGCGCAACCTTTCCTGCGAAACCACTTCTACACTCCATGCTCGGAGAAATGTATTGGCAGTACTATCAGAATAACAGACACCGCTTTTTGGGACGAACTCAGATTCAAGGCGGTGAGCAGGCCGACGTTAAGACATGGAGCCTGCAAAAGATCGTTTCGGAAACTTTTGCGCAATACCAACTTTCAATTCTTGATTCAGAAAAAAGCAAAGCCACGCCAATAGAGTTATACGACGAGATAATTACCAAAGGAAATAGTGTCGGAAGAAATTTCAGACCAACGCTATACGACTTCCTGGTCCATCGTGCGCTTCACTTCTGCAGAAGCGAGGAGGCGGCAGTCACCAAGCCCGCCTATGAATTTGTCGTCGACGACGCGCGCTATTTTGATGCTGCATCCGCCTATGCATCGATGACCCTCACTACCCGTGACTCTCTGTCAATGAAGCATTTCGCGTTAAACCTGTTTCAGTCGCTCATTCTATTTCACTTGAACGACAAGGATCCCGGAGCGTTGGTAGAAATTGACCTTGACCGGCTGACATTCATAAGGGCAAATTATATTAAGCCCGATAAGGATGAGTTGTACATTAACGCGCTCAAAGCGGTAGAAGAGACCGTCATGGATCATCCCATATCAACGCGTGTTTCTTTCCTTAGGGCGCAGCACTTTCAAAACACGGGCACACAGTACGTACCGCTACAGAGCGATGCACACAAATGGGATCTTCGCCGCGCTTTCGATATCTGCGATTCTGCAAAGGCGCGTTTTAAGGATTCAGACGGCGCACTGCAGTGTGAAAATCTTCAGTATGAAATTAAATCCATGTCAATTACTTCGGTGATTGAGGAGAATAATCTGCCCGCCCTTCCTTTCAGAAGTCTCGTCCGGTACCGGAACTTTTCAAAACTTCATTATCGCATAATCAAAGTTACCAGGGATGAAGTTCGCACGCAACGCGCAAAGTGGGAACGCAACTACGACGTTGACCAGGAAAAAAAGTTTATCGAATATTTTGCCGCCAAGCCGGCAACAAAGAATGGTGCAATAATTCTACCTGACGATCATGACTATCAGGAACATAGTCTGGAAATTAAGCTGGACGCGGTTCCGCAGGGAGATTATATGGTCTTGTATAGCAGCCTGCCGGACTTCTCAACAGCAAACAACGGGCTTGCCTATGCATTCACGACTGTTACCAACATCAGCTACATCAATAGAAATACCACCGATGGAGGAACAGATTGCTTCGTACTACATCGCAATACCGGGAAGCCGCTGGCCGGCGCAACTGCCGTTGTCTACGCCCGCGTGTACAACCGAAGGCGTAATGTATATGATCCTGTGAAAGTTGGTTCGTTCACTGCCGATACGCAGGGATTCTTTCACGTTAGCTTTTTAAATCAGGAAAGCCAAAGAAATTTCTCATTTGAGTTTGAATTCAAAGGCGACAGAAGCAACTCGGAATCTATCGACCGAAATTACGGAAGATCTATAACTCAGTATAAGATTGAGAAGCCCCACAGCAGGGTTCAAACCTACTTCTTCCTGGACCGGGCGATCTATCGACCCGGACAGCCAATCTATTTAAAAGGGCTTGTCGTACGGACGGATGGCAAAACGCCGGAAGTCGTTGCCGGCCACAAAACAACCTTAACATTGTACGATTTCAACAATCAGTCAAAAGGCGAGTTAAATGTGACCTCCAACGGGTATGGAACTTACAGTGGCACGTTCAATGCTCCATCATCGGGCCTTACTGGAGAAATGACCGTACGTGACGGCGAAAATTCCGGCTCGGTTTCATTCTCTGTAGAAGAATATAAACTTCCGAAATTTGAAGTTGTATTCGACACCCTTTTGGGTTCATTTAAAGTTAATGACACCGTAAATGTTGAGGGTCTTGCCAAGGCATATTCAGGCGCATCGATCGATGGCGCCACGGTGCGGTATCGGGTTGTGCGTATTTCAGACTTTCCCCTCTGGTGGCAATACAGAAAGGGATACCAACCATCGTCTCCGGAGATGGCGATCACACAAGGTGAAACAACAACCGATATCACGGGAAAATTCAATATAGACTTTGCGGCGATTCCCGATCTTACTGCGGCCCGTGCATCGGACCCAACGTTCAGATATAACGTCTACGCAGATGTCACCGATGTTAACGGGGAGACGCACTCCGGTTCTACAACGGTCTCTATAGGCTACAAGTCTTTAATTGTGGATGTTCCGCTCACGGACATCAACCTCGACGATACCGCATCGGCATCTAAAGAGATAATCATTTCGACAACAAATTTGGCAGGAAAATTTCAGGCAGCGCAGGGAAACATCACCATCTCAGCTTTGAAGGGTCCTGTGAAACCGTTTAGGACAAGGCTCTGGGACCAACCCGACCGCGCTTTGTATACCCGTGAGCAATTTTATCAGCATTTTCCAACGGATCTGTTTGATGATGAGATGAACTTATACAAATGGGAACGGGGTCAGGTGGTACTCACCGCGCAATTCAACACGGCATCAGGAAAGACCCTAACTGTTCCCGATCTAAATAACTGGCAGCCTGGCGAGTACGTATTGGAAGCGATTGCCCTGGACAATAACGCGGCCGAAGTGAAGTCCTTAACCTATTTTACCGTGTACTCACCCCAGGCTTCTAGGATTCCGGTCGCTCAGGTAAACTATTTTCAACCTGTCAGATTCACTGCCGAGCCTGATACGAAGGCAACATTTTCGGCTGGCACTGCCGATCCTGGCATCATCGTTCTGTATGAACTGGAGCAGAACGGCAAGATAATATTCAAAGATTGGATTAAGCTCAGCAATGAGCAACGACACTTTGAGATACCCGTTCGTGAAGAGCACCGCGGCAACGTCGGCATCCATTGGACATTTATCAGGAACAATCGGCTTTATAATGAGAATCATACTGTTGTTGTTCCATTTACAAACAAAGAGATCGATATCTCTTTTCAGACCTTTCGCGATAAGCTTCAACCGGGGCAGCAGGAACAATGGAGAATATTAATCAAAGGCAAGTCTGCCGATAAGATTTCCGCGGAGATGGTGGCGACGCTATACGATGAATCGCTGGACACCTTCCGTCCTCATGGCTGGTTTGCCCAGCTCTTCTCTCCTCAATCTGCGTTGCTTGACTGGCAAAGTGTGAATGGCTTTAACAAACGCGATCTTGTATCCTACACGGGCAATTGGAACGCAATGGACCTTCGCGCTCCGGGGATACCCTCGTTCGACAGGCTGAATTGGTTCGCGTATAATTTTTATTCTTTTAGCCCACGCGAAATGCGCACTTCTGTGGCGCTGGCAGGGATGTCTGAAAAAAATCGCGAAATGGAAGCACCACAGCGCGCATCGATGGCCGAATTTACGGATTCAGTTGGTAACAACACGCCTTCACCAAAACGAGAGCCGCGGAAAGAGACCTCAGACCTATCTCAAGTTGCCGTTCGCGCCAACTTCAACGAAACCGCATTCTTTTATCCTCACCTCACCACGAACGAACTGGGTGAAATTATTATAAAATTTACCATACCTGAAGCGTTGACACGCTGGAAAATGCTTGGGTTTGCGCACACAAAAGATCTGCGCCATGGGTTCACCACCAATGATCTTATCACCCAGAAGGAATTGATGATTGTCCCCAATCAGCCAAGATTTTTCCGTGAGAATGATCACATGACATTCGCAGTGAAAATAAGCAGCCTGGTGGATAAGCAACTCGATGGAGAGGCACAAATCGAATTCTTTGATGCCATCACATTAAGGCAAGTGGATCTCACAGACAAGGATAAGAAGAGACAACCCTTCAAAGTGGGCGCTAAGCAAAGCACAAATCTTGCGTGGAAACTTGCTATTCCTGAAGGTGTTCAGGCACTCACCTACCGCGTCGTGGCCAACGCAGGAAATTTTTCTGATGGAGAGGAAATGACTATACCAGTCCTCACGAACAGTATGCTGGTCACCGAGACATTGCCGTTACCTGTACGCGGAAAGCAAGGCAAAGACTTTCGTTTTGAAAAGCTTATTTCCAATAATTCCAAAACGCTCAAGCACCAACGCTTCACATTGGAATTTACTTCCAATCCCGCATGGCTGGCCGTTCAGGCACTCCCCTATCTGATGGAATATCCCTACGACTGCGTAGAGCAGACATTTAGTAAGTTTTATGCGAACAGTATTGCCTCTCATATTGCCAATGCGAACCCGCTGATTAAGCAGGTATTTGACACATGGAAAAACATTCAACCTGACGCACTGTTGTCAAACCTGGAAAAAAACCAGGAGCTAAAGACAGTGTTGCTGGAAGAAACGCCATGGTTGCTTCAGGCTAATGATGAAACTACCCGCAAACGCTACGTAGCGCTGTTGTTCGATCTCAATAAAATGGCTAATGAAAAAGATAAGGCACTGGAAAAATTAATGAAAGCGCAAACGACCTCCGGCGGCTTTTCATGGTTTCCTGGATTACCGGAAGACAGGTATATGACGCAACACATTGTCAGCTCAATGGGTCACCTTGACATTATGGGTATAAATACTGTACGAACGGAGAACAGATCGTGGGAAATGATTTCGTCTGCCATCAATTACCTCGACGAGGAAATGAATGAAGACTATAAACGTCTGAAGGCATCCGCGAACCGGAAAGAAATCAAGCTGGACGAGAAACATATCAGCTACCTGGAGTTTCACTACCTGTATGCAAGAAGCTATTTTAAGGATAAAGTTATTTCGAAGGAGCACACGGAAGCCTTCCAATATTTTCTAGGCCAGGCAAATAAGTATTGGCTTGGCAACAACTTGTATGTTGAAGGGCTGGCCTGTATTGCCCTCCACCGCTTCGGCGAAATTGAAAGCGCAAAGGCAATGATCCGGTCTTTTAGAGAGCGCGCCTTACATAATGAGGAAATGGGAATGTTCTGGAAGAATGAACCTGGATACCATTGGTATCAGGCGCCGGTAGAGACCCAGGCGCTAATGATTGAGGTTTTTGATGAAGTTGCTGATGATCGGCAAGCTATAGAGGATATGAAAGTTTGGCTTTTAAAGCAAAAGCAAACGCAGGATTGGAAAACTACGAAGGCCACCACGGAAGCATGCTATGCATTATTACGCCGTGGTGCCGGCCTTATGGCGAACACCAAACTTGCAAAGATCATTGTTGGAAAGGAAATGATTGATCCGGAGAAGCAGGCGGATGGCCGTATCGAGGCTGGCACCGGATACTTCAAGACTGCCTGGCAGCCAGGCGAAGTGAAATCTTCGATGGGAAAGATACACATTGATAATCCAGCGGAAAGCATATCGTGGGGAGCTGCCTACTGGCAATACTTCGAACAGCTTGATAAGATAAGCGTTGCTGAGACACCTTTGGTGATGAAAAAGTATTTGTACAAAGAATTCAGCGCGCCCACGGGTCTCGTTGTAACACCCATTTCAGATCAGGAACTATTGAAGATTGGGGACCTCGTGAAGGTGAGAATAGAACTTCGCGCGGATCGCGATATGGAATACGTGCACCTGAAGGATATGCGCGCCGCGGGGCTTGAACCGATATCAACAAATTCCACCTTTCGTTTTGAGGACGGCTTATATTATTATGAAAGCCCACGGGACCTTTCGACAAACTTTTTCATCGGGTATCTGCCGAAAGGAACATACATCCTCCAATATGCCCTCAGGGTATCACATAAGGGAGATTTCTCGAACGGTATCACTACTGTTCAGTGCATGTACGCGCCAGAATTTGCGAGTCATTCGCAAGGTATTCGCATCAATATTGACTGACAAACATACGGTAATGCCTTTTTCTGGCAGGTATTGAGAAAATAAATCCACAGGATTGTCTCAATTAATCCGCACCACTTTTAGGCCATACCCACCAGGCGATTTGCTGTGCTATATAATCTTTGGTAGGATTTTTAGCTGGCAATGGTATCTATTTCTATGAAAAAAAAGAAGGTATTGATAATAGACGATGAAGAAGATTTAGGCCTGTTGTTGCAACGTTTTTTCAATCCAAGGCAAATCGATGTTTTCGTCGCACATACCATCGCTGACGGAATGAGAATTCTTGAGGAACAGAATCCGGATTATCTTTTTCTTGATAATAATCTTCCCGATGGCCTCGGATGGGGAAAAACCGAGTATATTCTAGTCAATTATCCAAAAACGCAACTTAATCTAATCAGTGCCCTGGATGTACCTAAGACATCGGCGTCGAACTTTAGAATTCTCGAGAAACCTTTACTTTTGGAAGAGCTCACCAAGATGTTTGGATGATTTGCTTTTTGCTGGCGTTTAAAAGAACGAAATTTTTTTTAATCTGCGGAAGCAAATCAGGCTTCTGTAGAAGCCTGGACTAAATACTCAGTAAACCGGATAGCTACATGCGCGGAAAGGTAAATGCGATAGACGAAATTCTCTCTCCCCTTTTGAATCATTTTCAGAAAGAAAGCCTCGCCAGAAAGGAAGTAAATGAGAAGCCGCCTCTTCGATCTGAACTTTTCAGCACCGAGCAGATGGAACAGCATGCGCAGCAACTGGCTGCCAACCATCAGCTCAGCAAAACGGACGGGCCCGAGCTGCTGCTTAAAAGATTAGCGGAAAATGAAGATATATTATTCGACGTTACCAATATGCTGCATGACGCAGTCCGCGAAAAGAAAGCTATTACGCCGGCGGGAGAATGGTTGTTGGATAATTTTTATCTCATTGAAGAACAGATAGCGATTGGAAAAAGATACTTGCCCAAGGGCTATAGCAAGGGACTCCCGCGCCTTAGCCACGGTCCAGCCGCCGGGTTTCCCCGGGTTTATGATATCGCTATACAGATTATTTCCCACAGTGATGGCCGCGTCGACCTGCACACGCTGAATAGCTTTATTAATTCATATCAAAAGGTAAGCTTCCTTACAATCGGTGAGCTATGGGCCATCCCGATCATGCTGCGATTAGCACTCCTTGAAAATCTAAGCAGGGTAGCCGCCCGCATCGCCGTTGACAGCAAGGACGCGGATCTGGCCGCTGACTGGGGTGATCGGGTTATCAAAACAGCTGAAGAAAAGCCGAAGGATCTGGTACTCGTAATTGCCGACATGGCACGATCAAATCCCCCGATGGTCAGCGCCTTTGTTGCAGAGTTTTCCCGAAAGCTGCAATGGAAGGGGCTTGATTTAAATCTTCCACTGACTTGGGTTGAGCAACACCTGGCTGAATCATCAAGCAGTATAAATTTAATGGTACTGGTAGAAAATCAGAAGCAGGCTGCTGACCAGCTATCGATGAGCAATAGCATTAACAGTCTTCGATTTCTTGCCAAGATGGACTGGCGGGAGTTTGTAGAAACCATCAGCGTAGTAGAGCAATTGTTGCAGGGAGACACTGACGGGATCTATGGGCAGATGGATTTTTATACGCGTGACCACTACAGGCATGCCATTGAGAAAGTAGCGAAGAGCAGCACAAGCTCTGAATATGAAGTTGCAAGGATAGCGCTGGAGCAAGCACGCAAGGCTGGAGAGAGGGATAATGCTGACAAAAGAAGATCTCACGTTGGATACTATCTTATTGGACCAGGATCGTCTGTTACGGAAAAACTTGCGAATGTAAAATTTACATCCACGCAGATCCTGAATAAATTCTTTTATAGGAATGTCAAATCTTTCTACGGCCTGCTTGTGTTTGCATTAACGGCGGTCATCAGTACAGGCCTTGTTGTGGAGGTCAGGCCGGACGTCGATTCCCAGAAGCTCCTGGTTGTTATTGGGGTACTTTCTCTATTTGCGGCAAGCCACTTCGCTATTGCGCTGGCCAACTGGTGGAGTACACTCGTCGTTGGACCAAAGCCGTTGCCTAAACTTGACTTTTCAAATGGCATCCCCGCTCCTTTCAGGACGCTGGTCACTGTTCCTTCGATTCTTGCCAGCAAGGAACAGGCGCAGCAACTGATCGATGATCTGGAGGTCCGCTTCCTGGCAAACAAGGATCCGAATATTTTCTTTTCGCTGCTTACCGATTTCAGTGACGCGACATCAGAAACCCTTCCGGAAGATGACGGTGTGCTGCAGGTTGCTCAACATGGCATATCAGCGCTTAATAAAAGATATAGCCGGCTCGATCAGGATCGCTTCTTTCTTTTACATCGTCCCCGGCGTTGGAATGCACAGGAGAAGCGATGGATGGGCTATGAGCGAAAACGTGGTAAGCTGACTGAATTAAATCACTTGCTCCGGGGTAGCGGAGCCGACCGCTTCAGCGTGATTAGTGGCGATCAAGAAATTTTTACTACCATCAAATATGTCATTACCTTAGACACTGACACGCAAATTCCCCGGGATGCTGCACATCGCCTGATAGGCCTGATGGCCCATCCACTGAATCAACCCTATTATAATCCAAAGAAAAAGCGTGTCACAGACGGATTCGGGATTATCCAACCGCGGATAGCAATCAGCCTTCATGGCGCTAAATTTACCCGGTATACGCGGATGCATGAAAATGACTCAGGCATCGATCCATATACACGCATTACTTCGGATGTCTATCAGGATGTGTTCGAAGAGGGTTCTTTCATTGGGAAAGGCATTTACGATATTGACGCCTTTGAGCAGTCATTAAGCAATCGCTTCCCCGAGAACAGGATCCTTAGCCATGATTTGCTTGAAGGTTCCTATGCAAGATGCGGCTACGCCAGTGACGTACAACTTTATGAAGAATACCCCTCAAAATATAGCATGGACGTCGCCAGACGCCATCGCTGGATACGGGGTGACTGGCAGATAGGCAACTGGTTTTTGCCGTTTGTACCAGAAGGTGATAAGCGCTTACATAAGAATCCCATATCTGGCCTTTCCAAATGGAAGATCTTCGACAATTTGCGCAGGAGCTTGTTGCCCATCGCACTGTTCCTGCTTATTACGATTGCGTGGGTTTTTCTATCAGACATTTGGTTCTGGACAATGTGTCTGACGGCAATAATTCTCCTCCCGCCCATGCTTATCTCCGCCTGGCACGCATTCAGGAAGCCGCCGGAAATAGCCAA
>JANNPM010000208.1:0-2385 GCA_031400145.1 Chryseolinea sp.
GTCTTGGTTGGCTCTGGCCTCCGAACGAATCAGATAGACATCCGCCAAACGAAGGAGGAATTCCTGCGACATATAGGTAGTATTATCAAACCGTATATATTTGTTTGACATTGTGTTACCGTTGGCATCTACTTTAAAAAAGGAAGTCAAGCGTTTGTCCCCGGAAGCATACTGGCTGAGTAATTTAGGATTTACGAATGCATAGGGAGCAAAAGACAAGTAATATGAAGTGTAATTGTAAATCTGGCTACTACTGTATGCTTGAAAAATACCTTCCTTATTGGTGTAATTTATTGATCCGTAAAGTTCCTCGAAATCCGTGGCCAATGCATACGCGGGATTGTTAATGACCTTCGAGGCCGCGGCTTCCGCTTGTTGCCAGTCTTTAGCGATCATATAAATCTTTCCCAGCAGCACCTGACACGCCGCCTGTGTGCCCCGTACTTTCGTAGACTCATCTGTATCAAAATTTACCGGCATGTCAGGCTCAATCGCCTCCAGTTCTGTCCGTATAAACTCCAGCACTTCTTCCTTCGACTCGCGCGAAGCATTGGGAGTCAGGTCTGCGGTAGTAATCAAAGGCACGTCCCCCCAAAGGTGAACCATCTGATAATACACGTAGGCTCTGATAAAGCGCATTTCAGCACCGGCCTGAGCTTTCAGGGTTGAGGACACCGTACCGCTGGTGATGCCAGGGACAGCTTCTATGATAAAGTTAATCGTATATATCAATTCAAAGTAATTTTGCCAAAGAGCTTGCGTATAATAATTATCCTGCCTTGAGGCGTAGTCCAACTGGTCATGAAATACAAAATAGGTGCGGTTACCCGTTGTGGGTGCCAATGCCTCATCGCTCATGATACTGGTTTGGAAGTTAGCAGAGAAAACATAGGAAGAACCATTGTACAAAAAATCGTAAACCCCTGCGATGGCAGATTCCAATGAATTTTTATCGGATACCGCTTTTTCATTGTTAATGATATCTACGGGTTCGGTCTCCAGGAATTCGCTGCACGAAATGACAAGCATAACCAAAGAGGCTCTCAAAAGCGTTGGAACGCATTTCTTAATGAGTATTATTTTTAATTTCATTTTATCAATAGTTTTTGTATCTGTCACATGGAATAGCCAGAATTAATTATCATCCCTTAGATGAATGCCGTCATGGCCATTTCATACGGATTCAACTCGAGAGTTAGATTTATTTTTTGTTAAAACTGCATATCAATGCCCAAGGTATAGGTTTTGACCTGTGGATAATTAAAGTACTCTACGCCAGGTTCAGGTAATTCAGGGTCTGTTCCTTTATAAGGCGTAAGAGTCAACAGGTTCTGACCAGAAAAATATAACTGCACTGTAGAAGCACCTATTTTTGCGCACCACTTCTGCGGAAAGTTGTAAGCCAGTGTTACATTCTTCATGCGCCAGTACGAAGCATCGGTCACAAAACGGGTGTCGTCATCATCACGATTGCGTTGCCACGATGGGTGGCCATAAGGCACTAAGCGTGGTATGTTGGTATCGTCTCCCTGCTTCTGCCATCGATCCAGCAGATAGGTGCTGGCATTGTAAAGATACCCACTCTCGCTATAAGTTAAATAATAGTCCAGCCACCAGATGATTGGGTCGGCCTCAATGCCCTCCACAAAATTGAAAGTGGTGGAAAGGGAAAGATTTTTATAGGAAAAAGTGTTGGTAATGCCGCCATAATATTCGGGGGAATAACTGCCGGTAACCGTCTTATCTTCATTGTTTATCTGTCCATCGTTGTTGAGGTCTTTGAGGGTTACATCCCCATTTTCATCGAGGCCATTGAAGATATGCGTCCAAAAGGAATTTCGTGGATGGCCTTCTACAAAGTAGCGCCTGTTATCGGCCCGTATAGGGTCGTTGCCCGGCAGGTTTCCAATCTTGTTTTGCGTGGTGGTTACATTGATGCTGGTTTTCCATTTAAAATTGTTCCGGGCAATCCAGTTAGCATCCAAAGCTACTTCAAGTCCCTTGTTGCTCAGGGAACCGATGTTCTGGTAATATGAAATACCTCCTGCCGTGGGCGGCAATGCGGCCTCCATGAGTAAACCGGTGGTGCGCGAGTCAAAATAAGCTGCGGAGAGTTGAAATCGGTTTTCGAGAAAGCCCAGTTCAACCCCGATGTCGAATATAGCAGTACTCTCCCATTTTAGATCGTCATTTTGATATTGGCTGGGCTGGGCTGCAGAAACCCCGTAGACACTGGTCCCGGAAGCTTCCCATGTTCCGGCATACGGAAAATCATTTCCTGTATTGTCACTCCCGGTGGTACCATAGCTGCTGCGCAGTTTCCCATAGCTAAGAATTGATTTGCCTTTCAAAAAATTTTCTTCAGTGAAGTTCCATCCCAACCCT
>JANNPM010000346.1:0-9396 GCA_031400145.1 Chryseolinea sp.
CCGGTGGATGCGCTGGTATTAACTTTAGGGGTTTATATGCCTAAAGAAGACTTTGAGGAATCGCCGCGTTTCATCTTTAGGCTCGGGTTTAACTTTTAAAAGTTAAAAGGTCCCTATTCAACTATGTTATGTGCGCGTGCCATTCTGGCCTTACGGTATGAAATTATTACTGGTATGGATGTGACAATGATCAATGTTACGATGATAATCTCGACGTTATCAACCAATCCAGGAAACAGGTTTCCAAGCCAGTATCCAGCCATAACCAATGTAGTTATCCAAAGCATTGCTCCCATCAAATTGAAGATCAGAAACTTTTTGAAATCTATCCTGACCATGCCGGCCAGTATGGGAACAAAAGTTCTTACTATCGGAAGAAATCTTCCGACGATAAATGCCATCATGCCATACTTGTCGTAAAAGCCCTGCGCAACGTCCAGATATTTCTGCTTGAAGAAAAAATTATCCTTTTTTGGCCTGAAACGATAGGCCCACACGCCGAAAAGATATCCAACGCAAGTCCCCAAAAAGGCAGCAACGACAAGTAATAACACCAGTACGCCGACGGGCTGATCAATGTATTTCGAAGTCGTGAGCAGTCCGGCAACAAACAGGAGCGAGTCCCCTGGCAGAAAAAATCCAAAAAACAGCCCGGTCTCAGCGAAAATAACAAAAAGCAGCAGGGCGAGCCCGCCGTACTGGATGAGATTCTGTGGATTAAAGAATTCAACAAAGGACATAACTATTTGAAACGTCAAAATAAAAAAGATAATGCGCTATAGCTGGCAACTTCGCCGTTAACTGCTGAGACGTTTATCCGGGGCGCATTATTGTCAAACAGACAACAACGCCCAAAAAGGAGAACATCTTACCCGCATAACCTGGAATACTTCGCAACAACCTCGCCAGGAACGATCGAATATCTGATAAATCGCTAAATATTGTCAATGCTAATCTAAAAAGGCCGGGAAAAAACGTTCCTGCGGCTCAGTCAGATCTCAAAGCAATCCAATGAATTTAATACCAAAAAGATTAAATTCACGGCTTCAATACTGAGTACGTGATGGCAAGAAAGCTTTTATACCTGCTAGTGTTTACGACATTTGCAGCCGGTGCGCAGGAGGGCAATGTTTCGATAAGGGGAACGGTCACAGATGCGGATAAAACTGCCCTTACCCGGGTCTCCATACGACTATTGAACACAAATTTCGGAACTTTGTCCGATGCTGAGGGCAGGTTCAGTCTTTCAGCCATTCCATCCGGCAAATACGTGATGCAGATTACCGCGATCGGATACGCCAGTCAACACCAGGACGTCTCGGTGGGCTATGGAAATCCTCAGGAGATTACGGTTGTGCTTTTTGAGACAGCTACGCAACTGGATGATGTCGTTGTCACCGCTCAGAAGGAAGAGCAGGACATTCTGAAAATCCCGGCCACGATCAGCGCAATCTCTTCCAGGCAGGTCGAGCAATACCGGTTGTGGAACAGCAGGGATATAACCGCGATAGTGCCCAACCTTTATTCAACCAACTCCGGAGACAACCGAAACGTAACTTCCATCAGGGGAATAACAACAACTTCATATGACCCAGCTGTTGCCACTTACATTGATGGGGTAAGTCAGTTTGGACTAGATACCTACATCGCTCAGCTTTTTGATGTAGAGCGCATCGAAGTATTGAGCGGTCCGCAGGGCACTTTGTATGGGAGGAATGCGATGGCAGGTGTGATTAATATTATCACCCGCCAACCTGGCCATACTACCTCCGGGTTTGTGGAGGCGAATGTGGGAAACTACGGGCAACAACGCTATGCCATTGGCGTACGCGTGCCATTGATGAAGGACAAACTGTATTTTAGCGCCACAGGAGTTTACGACAGGACCGACGGGTTTTACGATAACCGACTTGACAATTCTGATTTCGACAAAAAACATAGCATGACCGGAAACTACTTTCTGCGTTATAATGCCACGTCGCGCCTAGCCTTCAGCCTCAATGTAAAACATAATCAGAACCGTAACAATGGTGCCTTTCCTTTGGCAGGGTCAAAGGATGAAGCCTTACAAAATCCATTTACTGTCAATCAGAATGCGACGACAAGACTTGTGGATGATATATTCAATACTTCGCTCGTAGCGAGCTACAGTGGAAATAAATTCAACTTCACCTCACAGTCAGCGTATCAGGCAAATTATCGCATTTATGAAGATCCTATTGACGGCGATTTCTCACCTTACGATATTGTCACCATTATCAATGATTATGGCAAAGACTGGAACAATGTAAAGGTGTATACACAGGAATTCAAATTTTCATCACCCGGCTCCAACGCTTCACCATTTAGGTGGACTGCCGGAACCTATATGTTTTATCAGGACAATCCCGTGAAACAGGCCACCCGCTACGGTGAGGATGCCGGTATGTACGGTGTCGACGATACGAATTTTTCGACCATCAATACAACGCGTGCAAAAAGTTCAGGCATTGCATTTTTCGGACAGGCGACCTATACTTTTCTCGAAAGGTTAGATGTGACTGCCGGCCTGCGTTACGATTATGAGCACAAAAAACAAAGCGTGCTCGGAGAATATCAACAGGATCCAGATCCGGAACCGCTCTTCGAAACCAGGCCGGACACAACGGCGACTGCCAGCTTCAGCGCACTTTCACCAAAAGTATCCGTGGCTTACAGGTTGTCGAATCATACTTTTTTCGGGTCATACAATCGGGGTTATCGCGCAGGGGGCATGACTCCGCTGGCATCTGATCCGTCTCAGCCTCCGCTCTACGTTTACAAGCCGGAATACAGCAACAATATCGAGATCGGCAGCAAGAGCGTTTTCATGGACAATAGATTCCACGTAAACTTATCCTTATTTTACGTGGAGGTAAACGATGCACAAGTACCGACGCTAATACTTCCCGATGCACTTACCGTGACTCGCAATGCCGGCAAGTTAACCAGCAAGGGCGTCGATCTGCAAATCTCTGCCGCAGCCGTAAAAGATGTTCAGATTGATTACAATTTTGGAATAAATGACGCATCCTACAAGACTCTCATGCTTTCCCAGAATGGTGGAGAAGTTGATCTGAAGGGTAAACGCCAGATTTTTTCGCCACAGATGACGTCTATGACAGCGATTCAGTACAGTCATGCGCTTGGACAGGTAAAATTCAGCGTGAGGGGAGAATGGATGCTAATAGGCAGACAATATTTCGATCTTAGTAATACTATAGAACAAAGTGGTTACAGTGTGCTTAACAGCAGGGTAGGATTTGCGTACGAAAGATTTGAACTTGCGCTCTGGGGCAGAAATCTTGGTGACGAAAAATATATTGCGTATGCCTATGATTTTGGCGCAACACACCTTGGAAATCCACGCAATTACGGAGCAACCTTACGCGTAACGTTTTAACGCGATGGCTAATTGCCGCTGCCTGACATTTTGGGCGGGGCACAATATCTTTAAAATGCTATGGAGTTACTTCTGTGTCGATTTGAGGAATCAAGTACGATCGGCCGAATAAAAATCGTAAATTGGTAGCCAGACATGTCATGAAAATACCAAACCTCTGGATTATCGACGACGACCCAATGTCATCTTTCTACATCAAAAGATTAGCTGAGTTGGGGGAGCTTGCAAGCATTATTACGATTTACAATACTGCGCAAGGTGCTATTGACTACCTCCTTCATCACAAGAATACAGTAGAGCATCTGCCTGATATCATCCTGTTGGATATTTATATGCCAGAAGTCGATGGATGGGAATTTTTGAACCAGTTAAAGGGAATTGAAGACCAGTTGATAAAGAACGCGGCCGTTTACATTATCAGCTCATCCAGCCATCCTCGCGACCTCAGCCGCGCAGGCTCCTTCCCGGAAGTACGGGCTTATTTCCAAAAACCCGTGACACTTGAAGTCTTAAAGGAGATGATCAGCACGTTTATGCCGAAAGTGTAGCGCAACCGGAAGCTTTAAGCTACTACCCCGTATGCCGCTATTTCACAATCTCGATCTCCGTCCTCCTGTTGATCTCCCTGCCGCCTTGTTCATCGTCATTTGACACAATTGGTCTTTCTGAACCGAAGCCTTTTGCATTCAGTCTGCCTGCTGCAATGCCTTTTTGCAACAGATAATTTACTACGGCAGTGGCGCGTTTCAATGACAGCGCTTTATTGCTTGCGGTGTTGCCGCTATTATCCGTGTGTCCATTGATCTGAACCCTCAGGTTGGTACTGGCCGCAAGCAGCTCACGAATGTTTTCAACCTCGGAGATGGATTCGGACTTCAGGTCAGATTTACCGACATCAAAGAAGATGTTCTTCAATACTACCTTGGATCCTACTTCCGCTTTTACCATAATGATGTGCGTGTCGATCTCCTGATATTCTGCGAACTGTGGCACGTTAAAATTGATCGAGTTGAACAAATATCCTTCTTTTTCAGTAGCCACACCGTAGTTTCCCCCGTGTGGGATCACCAGCTCAAACTCTCCCGTTAATGGATTCGCGTTTATCTTTGTCAAAATTTTTCCGGTCCCGTTATCCACCAGCGAAATGACCGCTGCCAGGGGTGCAGCGGTGTTCTCATCGATAACTTTACCCTTCAGGAGCGTAACAACCTTCTTTGCCTTTTGTATCTGGATCATTGGATCCACGAATTCCTCTGACTTCGGCATCTCAGGTTTTGCTTTTTCTTCCTCCGCTTTTGCGATTGCAGGTTTAGGCTTTGGCTTGTATTTGGGATCAAGGAATGCTATCGAATAAATGTCTGCATCCCCAAGGCCCCCTTCCTTGACAGTGGAGAAGTATCCTTTCTTTTTGTCGGGTGATAAAGTGAAAAAGCCATCATACTCCCAGGAGTTAAGCGGGTATCCCATGTTTTCCGGCTTCGTCCATTTATTGTTTTTAAATTCACTGAAGAAGATGTCGCTATTTCCCAAGCGAGCGTGTCCGTCAGAAGAGAAATACAACGTCACTCCATCATGGTGTATGAAGGGAGAATCTTCGTTCTCAGGGGTGTTAATCATGGGGCCAATATTCACTGCTTTACCCCAGTCACCCTTTCCGTCAAGTTGGCTGACATACAGATCAAGCTCTCCAACGCCGCCGGGCCTGTTGCTGGCAAAATACAGTTTCTTACCGTCTGCGGAGACGCTGGCGCATGTTTCCCAGAACATCGCAGTATTAATGTTCTTGTTTAATGGTTGTGGCTTTGACCATTCGCTACCATTTAGTGTTGACGTATAGATATCCCCTTCACCTTCTTCATAATACAGGAAAAGTGTCTTTCCATCAGGCGAAAGTGAGGCGGCTGCGTCATTGTATTTGATATTGATATTCGCGCCGATAAGTTTAGGAGTTGCCCACTGGTCACCTTGTTTAGTTGTGGCATAAATGTCCTCGTAGTTCGCCCCTGCCTTTGCTTTGGCCGGATCATCTGTACGGTTTGAAGTAAAGATCAATGTATTCCCGTCAGCCGAAATGATCGGTGAATAATCGTTGAAAGGGGTGTTGATTATTTGCCCCAGGTTTTCGATGACTACGTTGAGTTCATTCTGTGAAAGCGAATCCGCAATATGGCATTCAGCGATCTTGTCATTGGCGATGCTACTCAACTCTTTTTTCTTTTTCTTAAACCGCTCAAAATGTTCAATGGCTTTCTTGAATTCATTGGTATTTTGAAATGCAATTCCAAGGTGATAATCGATATCAGGATTTACCGCAGGATTGAGACGATAGGCTTTATCAATATAAGATGCGGCCTTGGATTTAGTTTCGGAATAAAGATAGGTAAGGCCGATTTTAAAATTGAGGGAAGCGTCGTCAGGATTAAATTCCTGCGCGGCCAGGAATGTCGCAAGTGCATTCTTGTAATCTTTTTTGCTATAATATTTATCACCTGTGGCGATTAGGGTTTTTTGATCCTGACAAAACCCGATGTTTCCGGCTAAAAATATCAGGACAGTTAGAAAATATTTATCCATCTTGATGGATATGGTTTATGATTAACATAAAGTCGACATCAAATATCGAAAAAG
The DNA here is from genome assembly GCA_031400145.1 of Chryseolinea sp. Taxonomy (GTDB): domain Bacteria; phylum Bacteroidota; class Bacteroidia; order Cytophagales; family Cyclobacteriaceae; genus Chryseolinea. The sequence continues at coordinate 6,050 of JANNPM010000346.1, forward strand.
TTAATTCCAATTGGGCCGTCAAATGCTGCGTTTGCCCCGAATATAGTACATCTGTATTTTATCTGATGATCGTTTCCATCCGGGACTTCCGACAACCCGGCGCGGCACCCGAACCATCGTAAACCTTGCTCGTCCGCCTGGTGATGCCGAAGAAATTCAGTGAGCTATAAAATTTCAATTACGAGGCGTAGGGGGGTACACGATTCAGGGTAATCACGGAATCAGGTTGGTCTAGAATACCCGTCTTGAGTTGAGCATTGGAACGGCGTCTTCGTGATTGTTCCTTACTTGGGCTTATACCCGTGTCCCCGAACGATCCTGCCCGGTTTTGCCCCCGTGTGCTCACCATAGGATAGCACCTGAACGCCGTTAACGAACACATGCACCATGCCCGTTGCGTATTGCTTTGGCGCTTCAAAGGTGGCCAGATCTTTCACCGCGTTGGGATCGAAGACCAGAATGTCACCAAAATATCCGGCCTTTAGGAGCCCTCGCCGGTTCAGCTTTAAATTGTCGGCCGGCAAATGAGTTAACCTCCGGATTGCTTCCTCCAGGGGGAAAAGCTTTTCCTCCCGCACGTATTTCCCCAACACCCTTGCAAACGTGCCGTAGGCACGGGGATGCGTGCCCCAGTCTGCAAAAATCTTGGCTTCCGACATCGAAGCGCCATCGGATCCGAAGCTTACATAAGGTTGCTGAATGATCTTCCTGATGTTGTCCTCGGCCTGCTGGTAGTAAACTGCAGCAATTGTAGATCTGTCCCGCATTACAAGGTCAATAACCGTTTCATCCGGATCTTTTCCATGAATTGAAGCGACTTCATCGAGTCGCTTGCCCCGATATAGTTTATTGAGCGAGTCAAGACGAAACCCAAGTAGCATCACGTCGCGGGCATCGGAATTTTTATACGGTATGCCCATATGCATTTCATAGAGCACTTTTTTGCGCGTCTCAGCATTTCGAAGTCTTTTTCGCATGGCGGCAGCCCCGCCTTCCTGCACCCAGTTTGGCAGGCGTGCTGTAAGCCCGGTGGCACTGGCAACGTAGGGATAGTTATTCGCAGTGATCTTGAGCCCGGTTTTTCTTGCACTATCGATCTTGTGCAAGACCGTATCTATCTTATTCCAGTTACGGGCGATATTGATCTTGAGGTGATATATCTCCGTTGGAATGTTGGCTTCTTTGGCGATCCTGAATGTTTCGTTCAATGCTTTCAAAATGAAATCGCCTTCGCTCCGCATGTGCGTTGTGTACATGCCTCTGTAAGATGCGGCGACTCGCGCCAGCTCGATCAGCTCCTCAGTTGACGCATAATCCGCTGGTGCATAAATGAGCGACGATCCTAAACCCAATGCGCCATCTTCCATCGCCTCCATCACCAGCCTCTTCATCCTTGCCAGTTCTTCCGTCGTGGGCGGTCTCTTGTCATATCCCAGTTCATGAATCCGGATCGAGGTAGCCCCCACGAACGATGCGGCATTTGGACTAATGCCTTTCTTTTCCAGGTGTCGGAAGTATCCTCCCAGCGTCGTCCACAAACTGTCGACGGGCCGCGCCGTTGCTTTCCTTTTTACAGGGCCGGGGCTCCAGCCTTCGCCAAAAATTTCGAGCGTGACGCCCTGCTTGATGTCGCTCATGGAGGTGCCATCAAGCAACAAACTTCTGTCAGCCCAACTAAGCATATTGATAAACCCCGGCGAAACAGCCAAGCCTTTGACATCGATTTCTTTTTTACCCGACGCGTCAGAAAGGTCGCCAATCGCTGTGATACTATCGCCCTGTATCGCAACGTCGGCGGCGTACGGCGCTTTCCCCAGGCCGTCGTATACCGTTCCGTTGCGTAAGATAAGATCGAACTCACGCTTCGGTTTTTGGCTGCAGGCAATGATCACCGATAAACCAAATGCAAAGACAAAAATGTATCGCATGATAAAAAATAAGTCTCATGATAGGCTTCTTTCATCACAATTAAAAGAAGTAAGTCCGATTATGCGGTGAAATGAATTACTACCGGACAGCAAGTTTTAGGAATGTCTGCTTGCCATTATATTTTACGCGTACCATGTAAAGACCGGCAGGAAGCGTCTCTCTAAGATCAAACTCATAAAGTTTGAGATCACTTTCTTTCACAATGTTTTGTTGAAGCGACCTGCCTTGCTGATCAAAGATTTCCAGTTCGCTGAGTTGAAAAGGAGTTGGACCCAATTCTACATTAAATTTGCCATCCTCCACCGGATTAGGGAAAATTGAAAGCTCGTCGGAGCCTTCGATAAGAACAAAACGGAGGCTGGAATAAGTCGCACGTCCATCATAATCAGTTTGCTTTAAGCGGTAGTAAGATTTACCTGTAAAGGGATATCTGTCTATCTCCTTGTAGGTCTGCGGGACCTTTGTTGTTCCTGCACCGTCACGACGAACAACCTCCACGAACGAAAGGTCCTCACCGGCACGCTCAAGAGAAAAGTATTGGTTGTTTGTTTCGCTGGCTGTGCTCCATAACGCAATTACCTCAGGATGTTCATAGATCACCTTGAAATCTGAAAGTTCGACCGGCAGAGGAGTGCTTGAAGTGTTTATCGTTCCTATCGTAAAAAAATCGTTGTTTTGAAGCGTCGTAGATGCAGGAGTAGTAACTGTGAAAATATTCCCCACCAACGTCCCTGTAAGCGGGGCCTGATCATTATCGGCAAAGCCATCGCCGTCGCGGTCTATCAGGAGCCGCAGATCACTTTCAACCTTTGCTCCCGGCACTGCAGAAAGGTCAAAGGATAATGTGAGTAGGCCCACCTCATTTGTCTCAGCAACTTTCCAGACCCTTCCCAATCTTGTTTTTATTGTTGTTCCATCAACATTGGTTGAGCCGGTCGTGAGGGCAACATTGTTACTTCCCCAGATAAAAAAGTCACCATTGTCGAGGCTTGATGCGCCTGAAGCTGTGACAACAAAATCTGTATTCTGACTGCGGGAGGTTGTTTGTGATAACCCCGAGTTATCATCGCGACCAATGCCCGCGATGTCTGCAACATATCCTGAATTTGCACCCGTGGACGGATAGATGACCGTGCCATCAGACCTCACATAATCGATGGTTGAGCTTAATGTAATACCATATTTGATTCCCAAGTAAGAATGAATCCTTTGCCTGTTCACCGCAGACAAGTTCGTATTGTATAGTGCGATTTCAGTAAAATAACCATTTGTTCCTGCGTTGGGATCGGTAGCGTGCCGTCCTATTTTCAAGAGCGGCGCAGACATATTACCGGTAGGACCCGCCTGTGACACCTCAAGGGCTCCGTTGAGATAAAATCCCTCTGTAGAGCTTGCTGCGCTTACCCAGTTTCTAAAGT
>JANNPM010000392.1:0-2384 GCA_031400145.1 Chryseolinea sp.
TGGTGAGCGCGCCGTTCGCTCGGTGAACTGCCGTGACAAGGAACGCAGTGGCGAACATCAGGCCGCAAATGAGGCGTCTCGAAAAGAGGCGGGACGCGCTGGGGGTGGGAAGGCCAGCCACCGGAATCACGGAGTTGAGGGGGGCCATGACGCGGAGACTTATAGCTGGTGTGTGGCATGTCAATGTATTTGCAAATGTTGCTGCGTTCAGCCATAACATCCAGCACGTCCAATGGGAAGCCCGCAGGATAAGCATAATGCAATCTGATCCATTCAATGCCCGGTACGTCTGAAAGTCGTCGCATTAATTCGGCGAGATTTCGCTTCTTGTACAGATCCAGTCCATAAAAGGTTGACTCCTGCGCTATCAGCAGTAATTCTTTTGTTCCGTTACGGGCGTGGTTCGTCGCTTCGAGTACTAGCTCTTCCATGGGTCTGGAAATATGCCTGCCGCGCATCAGCGGGATAGCACAGAAAGAGCACGGCCTGTCGCAGCCTTCAGATATCTTCACATAGGCGTAATGGTTCGGATTTGTAAGTATGCGTTCCCCGATCAGTTCCTGCTTGTAGTTCGCTTTAAAGACTTTCAGCATGCGTGAAAGATCGCGTGTACCGAACCAGGCGTCTACGTCCGGAATTTCCTTTTCAAGATCGTCCTTGTATCGCTGGGAAAGACAACCGGTAACATACAACTTATCAACAATACCCTCCTGTTTCGCTTCCACATAGCGCAATATGGTATCAATAGATTCCTGCTTGGCATTATCAATAAATCCACACGTGTTGATTATCACAACGCTGGCGTCATCCTGTGCAGACTCGTGGACAGCATCGATGCCGTTGCCCCGTAGTTGAGTGAGCAGCACTTCCGAGTCAACCAGGTTCTTCGAGCAACCTAGCGTGACAATATTGACTTTTGTTTTTCTGTTACCTTTGGTTTTCATCTATCCTCACTACTTAATCTAGGCCGGGGAAAAGCAGGCGCTGCCTTCTCGCTGAAATAATGCCCTCGGGACCGGGATTTGAGCGTACAAAAGTACGAAAATTAACACGCACGGAATTTGGGCTTTAGCACGTTAATCTATCTTTACAGCCAATTCTTACCCATGAAGAAGGTAACCTGGTTTGTTTTTTTTTCAATAATCGCCGTTTCGTGCCTCAATGAGCCTGATTGCTTTCAGCTGAATAATAACATTATCGTTTTAAACTTCAAGATTTTGGGAGGTGAATCGGACGCTTTTGTCATAGTGGACGGTATAACATCCCCGGGTACCGACAGCGCCTTTTATGCCGGCACCTCCAATAGCCAGATAGAATTACCGCTAAATCCTATGCAGGACGCAACGGAATTCGTGTTCGACGGCGCCTATGGAATAAACGGCTTACAACTTTCTTACGACAGACAGGTTGAATTCGTTTCATCAGATTGTGGAGAGCGGTATACCTTTTCCAATCTAAAAATCGAGGGACATAATTTTGATTCGATCCGGACGGTTAACACTACGCCTACACGCCCGGCGTCCTCAAACTACGATGTTTACAGGTGTCCACGCACCGATCTGATGGGTGTTCAGTTTTCAGAAGCGGCAACTGTTGTTGTAGATTCCGTTTCGGCAGATCACTTGGGCCTTATCTATGTCATTAAAGACACCGTTCAGTCGATCAGCTTGCCTGTGAACACGCTGGCCAGTACCACCACATTCACATTCAAGTTAGGTAACGGAACAGCCAGGAAGTTAACTGTGAATTATGTCGTGACACCCAGAACGCTGTATACTTTATGTGGTCAACAGCGGTTTATTGGCGGTCTTTCGGCCACTTCAGACTTTACAACCACGACATTGACAAGCGATAGCATAAATGACCTACCCATAATAAATTTTGAAATTACACCTTAGCATATTCTTCCTTTGTATATCCTGGATGGCGTCCGCGCAAAAAGCCGATACGGTCCGCGAAAAGCATAGCTATAAACCAACTGGGGTGCGGTTCGCTACAGACATCTTGTCCCTTGTTATTTCTTCCACCGACGAAACCTTTGATGGATGGGAAGTAAATGCCGACGTTGATTTTTACCGCTATTACCTGGCAATGGACTATGGCTACTGGGCGAGAGACTACGAGGCTGAAACAGGCATCTATCACAATGATGGGACCTATTGGAGGATTGGTGGCGATGTGAATTTTCTCACGAAGGATCCTGACAGGAATATGTTCTTCTTTGGCTTTCGCTATGGAAGGTCACGTTTCTCTGAAAGCCTCTTGGTAGAGCGCACCGATCCCGTTTGGGGAAGTCTGAATGCCACTTACACCAATTCAAATATTCAAGCAGGGTGGATGGAGCTTACAACTGGACTGAGAGTAAAACTTTGGAAATTTATCTG
>JANNPM010000480.1:0-2388 GCA_031400145.1 Chryseolinea sp.
TTAGTTCCATGCATCAGAATACCCACCCGGTAAATGCGGGCAGCGACCCATGTCGTGAATATAAAGCCGGCGACCAGCAACACCATGGAAAGTGCGAGCTGCCACCACGGTACACCGAAAGCAATACGGCCTATCATTGCGATGGGAGAGGTGAACGGTATAATGGACAGCCAAATACTAACGGTGCCATTGGGATTTTCGAGAATAAATGTGAACAAGCCAAAGTAAGAGATCAATAGGGGAATGGTAATAGGAAACATGAACTGCTGTGCCTCCGCCGGACTGTCGACAGCAGATCCCACTGCCGCGAATAGCGCCCCGTATAACAGATAGCCACCGAGGAAATAAAAGAGAAAATTAAAAATGACAAGTCCGAAGGGGATGTCACCGATAACATTGAGCACGTTCATCGCCCCGTGCTCTTTCATCGCGGCCCCTTGCGAACCCAATTCATTGGCCATCTGTTGCTGTTGGGTATCAAGGCCGAAAGCACCCAATACAACGGAAGATAATGTCGTGACCAATATAATCCAGATGAGAAACTGCAACAGGCCCACCGAAGCGAGACCAACAATTTTTCCCATCATTAACTGAAATGGACGTACCGAAGAAACAATAACCTCAACAACCTTACTTGTCTTTTCCTCTATAATACCCTGCATGATTTGAGCGCCATAGATAAATATAAACATGTACATTAAAATACCACATGCCATACCCACACCAAACAGCACACTCGAATTTGAGTTCTTTTCCCGGCCATCCGCAAAGTTAACGCTTTGAATAGATACTTCAGTTTCAAGACTATCGAGTAACCTCTGGGCTATCCCGAATTTCTGCATTTTTAATTCCTTGATCCTGTTCTCCAGGATATTCTCCAGTTCACGGATCTCATTTGGCCCGGGATTCACCTTTGTGTACAATGAAATACCTTTTGGATCGGACAGGTCAAACTTCGGAATGTATAAGACTCCATAGCTGTCGTCGTACTGAATAACTTCCTTAGCATCGCTAACAGGACCGTTAAATTTCCTGAATTTGTACCTGGATGTATCCGGGATGAAATATCCACTCTCATCCACATAATAAACGGTTTCTTTGAACGCATTCTTTTTTTGCTCTACAGCAACATAGACAAGTATCGCCATGATCGCGGGAAAGATCAGTGGGATGAGAATTGTGGCTATCAGGAACGACTTTTTCTGAACGCGATTCAGGAATTCGCGCTGGATGATCAACAGGATCTTATTCATCGCTTCCTCCTTTCACCAGGCTGATAAAGATCTCACTCATAGTCGGAATTTTTTCAATAAAACTGTGAACCTCGGTGATCTCGGTTAGCTCACGGATCAGTTGATTTGGTGTTTGATTATCCGTCACGCTCACGACAGATCTGTAATACTGGTCTTCAATCCTAATTTGCTCAAGTACTTTATAACGCTCGTTTGAAAAGCCGAAAGAACCCGCATGTTCTACCCAATAAGTATTTGTTCGGTACGATTCCTTGACCTGCTTTTTGGAACCTTCCAATATTTTTTTTGATTTGTCGATCAAAGCGATGTGGTCGCAAAGATCTTCAACGGTTTCCATCCGGTGCGTTGAAAAGATGATGGTGCATCCATGCGCCTTTAGTTCCAGGATCTCCTTTGTAATGAGCTGAGCATTTACAGGATCGAAACCTGAGAATGGTTCGTCGAGAATAATCAACCGGGGCTCATGCATCACGGTACTGATGAACTGGACCTTTTGAGCCATCCCTTTGGAAAGGTCTTCAACCTTTTTATTCCACCAATCGGTCACTTCAAATTTCTTGACCCATGCTTTGCTTTTTTCTACCGCCACTTTGCGGCTAAGGCCTTTGAGTTGGGCCAGATAAATAAGTTGCTCTCCCACCTTGAGTTTCTTATACAGGCCACGTTCTTCTGGCAGATATCCTATTATTCCAATATGTTTTTGCTGCAGCTTTTCTCCGAAGATCTCAATATGCCCGCGATCAGCATGGATGATCTGATTGATAATACGTATGAGTGTAGTTTTTCCCGCACCGTTGGGCCCAAGAAGACCAAAGATGCTTTGGTTGGGAGTGGTCAGGCTAACGTCGTCCAGGGCAACATGATTTGTATAGCGCTTGGTTACGTTCCGGACTGAAAGAGCTTCCACAGATGTAGATATTTAGACACTATTTGTGTCAAAATATAGGAAGGAATTACAGAGAATGTCGAGGAAGCGAGGATTTAATGTGGTGCTATTCCTTAAACACAATGTTGCCCATGGAAACATCAAGGTCAAAGATCAGCGCGTTTTTCGCGCCGGGGGAGTAAGCGCTGTTTGCAAAAGTATTTGCGCCAATTTTCTTTAAAAGGGATGGAACTCTAACACTGCAAAGCC
>JANNPM010000500.1:0-2806 GCA_031400145.1 Chryseolinea sp.
GGCTTTGATGAACCCGTTTCTACCCCAGCTAGCACCGTTACCGGAGTCGCCTGCCGCTGCTCGGCATAGCCATCTAAGACCAGCATTCTGACCCAGTCACCTGAGCCAATCGGTACCGTAGATTTATTGACAATTACCTTATATTCGCTGTCTAACTGAGCGCCAATTCCCCGTGCCACTGCCTCAACATAGCGGGTGTCACTTTCGCCAGTAGGCAAGGCTGGTGTTCCCACAGCAATAAATAGTACCTGTCCGTGGGCGACTCCACCTGCTAGGTCGGTTGTAAACTCAATTTGCCCCGCCTGGAGCGATGCTTGCATGATCTCAGATAGCCCTGGCTCAAAAATAGGCGATTGCCCAGAGCGCATCAGTTTGACCTTTTCCTCATTATTGTCAACACAAATCACATGATGACCAATGTGGGCCAGGCAGTGATCGTAATTGATCCATGGACAGGGTTTAAAATCACTGTCACCATTGCCGGTGTCAACTGGTTGTCAACGTCTTTATCATTGGCAAGAATAGGAAGTTCTGTCGGCGTGTCTTCGTTAAGGCTCAACACATCATCGAAGGCTATTGGAGCATCATTTACCGGTGCGACAATTATCGTTACCAGCGTTTCCGCTGTGTCGTTAATACCATCCGTGGCGGTATACGTAAAAGTATCCGTGCCGAAAAAGTCCTGATCAGGTGTATAGGTGAAGGTTCCATCGGGATTTAATTCGAGCGTACCATGGCTTACCGGATTGTTTAGGACAACGGTCAACTGTTCGCCGTCCACTTCCACATCGTTAGAGATAACGCAGTAGCAGGTCGCAATAAGTTTTGTGTCTTCGTTGGTTGTGAATTGATCCGGAAACGCCACCGGCACATCCTGTACAGGCGTAACGGTAAGATCAACAATGCCAGTCGCACAGCCAGCGGGCGAATTAGCGTCACACACCTGATAAGTAAATGTATCGGAACCGTTGTAATTGCTGTCAGGCGTGTAGGTATAACTGCCGTCGGCAAGAAGCACGACCTGACCATGCGCCGTTGCCTTCGTTTCAGCGAGCACATGGAGCGGCGTCCCTTCAGGATCTGTATCATTGTCCAGAACATTTCCGGTTACCGCCATATCCTCGGGCGTTGTGTTTACATCGGGTCCAGCGATTGGGTCCAGGTTTATTACCGTCTTGATGATGTCTGACGCCGCCTGGCAGTTATTATGTATACCGGTGCTTGAGGAGAAACCCCAATACGCATTTGAAGGTGATACAGCAAAGGTGAGTTTCGCCGTTATCATGGCAGTAGCGAAAACTATGACTGATAGTGAAGTTGCTGCCAGCTTGCTTCGACGTTTCAAATAAGATGTCAAAGTGCGATGAACTGTTAAATTTTTCAGGTGTAGGGTGTTCATGGTTTAGTCTATGGTTGCCTGAGGTGTAGGGTGTTCGAGATATCCTTAGGCCCATTAATCCGTTTTCCTTACGCAGGTAACTGGATTCCTGCGTTTTTGCCTGAAATACTTCATGGTGAAATCACCCGGATTGGGACAACTTCATTAAAATTGTCCTGTTTTGAGATTTTTAGCAGCGCAAAGTATCACTTAATATAAACCAGATAGCGATTTGATAATCAAATAATTGAACGGTTTGTATGAAAGGTTCCAGCGATCTTGGGAGGCTTGGCAAACCAGGCGGACGACTAAACAAAAAATTTACCGGAAATTGTAAAATCTTACGATGTATGGATCTAATCTATTTCTTTATAATTACAATCGGGCTATCCTTTCGATATGGTTGGTCTCACCTCTATTTTACTGGGTAAGGTCCTCGGATTCATTTTCAAAAGGTCGATCACAATCTGCCCGATGTCTTCTGGCTGTATTTTCCATGCATCGTCTGCTGAAGGTGTATGATTATTGAAATTTGTTGCCACCGAGCCAGGCATGATCGTTGTCACTTTGATACCGGCGGCCCGGACGTCCAGCATTACCGCCTGTGAGAATCCCACCAGCCCAAACTTGCTCGCATTATAGGCGGAGGCGCCAGCAAAAAAGTTTGTTCCCGCTAGGCTGGCCATCGTAATGATGTATCCCTTCGTTTTCTTTAGCTCAGCAAGCGAGGTCTTGATGGTTAGAAATACGCCTGTCAGGTTGGTATCAATCGTTTCGCGCCATTGCTCTTCCGTGAGTGACTCAATTGAGCCAAAATGTCCTACGCCGGCGTTGGCAATGAGTACATCCAGTCTTCCCCACTTTTCTATAATCGCTGTGACCGCACGTTGCAGGTCTGCGGCATCTCTTACGTCAGCAACGATCGACATCACTTCACCTCCCTTTACGTCTTCAAGCACGCGCAAGGCATCAAAGGCGCTGTGTTCTGATCGTCCTGTTACGGCGACTTTTGCCTTTTCCTTTAACAAGGACTGAGCGACACCAAGTCCGATGCCCTTGGTTCCACCGGTGATAAGAACAACCTTGTCTTTAATAGCATCCATAATGTTTACTTTCTCAAATATAGTACGTAATTCCGGGTAGATGGCCGCTAAAAAATATTACAGATTTCCTGCGCAGAGGCCCGTTCATTCGCGATAGTAACCCAAAGCCAGCGGATTTCACGCGAATCACAAGACTTTTGTTTTTAAATTATTTTAGTTTCTTTTGCGGCACAATTTAAATCAGAACTCACATCAGAAACCGATTAGTATTAGTATGCGCTTATCCATAATAATCCTTGCTTTCCTTAGTGTAACCACACTTTACGGTCAATCAAAGAAACAGCTTGCGGCGCAATTGGACGCACTGAAGAAGGAGAATATTCAG
>JANNPM010000222.1:0-6838 GCA_031400145.1 Chryseolinea sp.
TGCCGCTGCGTTCGCACCGGCTGATGAACCGAGTGTGAGCGCGACGGGCACGAACCACCAGGACATGGGAGCCGCACATCTGGACATGTCTCCTCGAGGATGTCCAGCGGGAGAGCGATATGTCAACTGGTTTACCAATGAATTTCACGGTAGTGCAAACACTTATTACCACACAAGCTCCACAAGTGTTTTCAACACTAACCAAACCTTTACTGATCTGGCAGGATGGAAGAGCGCTACCGGTGAAGACTTGACATCAACTTGGGCAAATCAATGCTCTGACAATTCATCTAATATTGGTACAGGGGTTGGCTTGAAAGGTGAATATTATAATAGTAAGAATCTGTCAGGCACCCTTGTTGTATCAACAACTGATGTTACCATCAATAACGATTGGGGAAATGGATCGCCGGCTTCTGGTGTCAATACCGATAACTTTTCGATACGATGGACCGGGCAGGTACAGGCTCAATATACCGAGACCTACACGTTCTATACTACTTCCGATGATGGCATCAGACTTTGGGTTAATGATCAGCAGTTAATCAATAACTGGACAGATCATGGCCCCACAGAAAACTCGGGTACCATAGCGCTGTCGGCTGGAGTAAAGTACAACATCAAGATAGAATATTATGAAAACTCAGGAGGCGCAGTGGCAAAACTTTCCTGGAGCAGTTCCTCTCAAAGTAAACAGATCGTTCCGCAGACCCAGCTTTATCTTCCAACGGCTGGCACGTCTTCAAATCCATTAAGCCGGAATGGCTGGACAGCTACAGCTTTTGGCTCCTATGGCACAGACACGCCGGATAAAGCAATCGATGGTAACACCAGTTCGAAATGGTCGTCAGGCAGTCTGCTCAGTTCTGGTCAATGGTTTATAGTGAATATGCAGTCTGCTCAAACCTTCAATAGAATTGATTTTGATGCCGGTGCCGGAAACAGCAATGATTATGCGCGAGCTTACGAGATTTATGTATCGAATGATGGAACTAATTGGGGCAATACAGTAGCCTCCGGCACGGGCACAGCGCGGGAAATCAGTGTAACATTTACCACACAAACTGCTCAATATATAAAAATAGTTCAGACTGGATCAAACAGTCAATACTGGTGGGCGATCAACGAGTTTAATGTTTATAATGTCAGTAGTGGAAGTGGCAGGATTGCTTCATCTTCACCGGTCATGGAACGGGCAGTAAATGAAGAAAATGAACTTGCCCCTTTTCCGAACCCTGCGCAAAGCGGATTTTATGTGCAGTTTAATGTGTTACAGAGGGGCAGTGGGGAACTCATCGTTCGGGGAATGAGTGGTCAGGTAGAAAAGGCGCTGCAGGTGGAACTGAAAGCGGGGACGAACAGGCTTTATGTTCCTGTCAACGATTTAACGGATGGTCTACATATTCTAACCATTAATTTAAATGAAGAAGGAAGAAAGAATTATAAATTTCTGGTTCAAAAATAGTTCTTTTTTGACATGAGGAGGATTGACTTTTGATCAAACAAAAAACCCGTATCCCTGACCATACTTCAACCTGTTGATCAGGATGAAGATCTACTCCTCGGGTATCAAAGCAATTGAACTTAAGAATGGAAATAGCAAGGAAGGATGGTATCCGGCGAAGTAGACACATTGATGCACATTCTAAAGATAGTACGCACTATTTCACGCACCTTATAACCGGAACGGTCTTCCTTCTGTGTTTAAATGCATTGCTCAGTTGCCATACTGAAGAAGAAACGAAAACTATCCCAACTCCTTTATTTGAGTTGCTTCCACCCACCATTACAGGTGTCAATTTTGAAAATACACTGAAGCCCGATATTAATTTTAACATCCTTGAATATGATTATTTTTACAACGGCGGCGGGGTAGGTGCAGGCGATTTTAACCAAGATGGGCTCATGGATATTTACTTCACCGGGAATCAGGTATCGAGTAAATTATACCTGAACAAGGGAGATTTTCAATTCGAAGATGTTACCGAACAAGCGGGAGTAGGTACCCGGAATTGGGCAACAGGGGTGGCTATAGCCGATGTAAACAACGATGGGCTTCAGGATATTTATGTTTGTTATGCCGGACACTTAGATGCGTCGAAACGAATCAATCAGCTCTTTATCAATCAGGGGATAAAGGAAGGTAAGCCATTTTTTTCAGAGGAAGCTGCTGCATATGGAATAGCCGTATCCGGGTATTCTACCCAGGCGGCTTTTTTCGATTATGATAGGGATGGCGACCTCGATCTTTATGTGGCCAATCACGACCGAAGTAAGCTTAACCCGAATAATCCGCAAAAGAAAGTCAATGACGGCACAGCAAATAGCACCGATAAATTATTAAAGAATGAAGGTGGAAAATTTGTAGATGTATCCAGTGAGGCAGGTATAACCCATGAAGGGTATGGCCTGGGCATAACTATCGGCGACATCAATATGGATGGCTGGCCCGATGTATATGTGGCCAATGACTTCATCTTCGATGATCTTCTTTACATCAACAATGGCAATGGCACTTTTACCGAGAGTATTCGCAAATATATCCAGCATACTTCCCGGTTTTCGATGGGATGCGATATAGCTGATTATAACAATGACGCGTATCCTGACATTGTAGTGCTCGACATGCTGCCTGCTGATAACAAGCGGCAAAAGCTGATGGGCACAACCAGCACCAACTATCTTTTCGAAGTATCGCTGCGGCAAGGTTATCTGCCGCAATACGTTCGCAACATGCTTCAGCTAAACAACGGCCCGGATAGAAACGGAGACTATTCATTTTCGGAAATTGGCAGACTCGCCGGGGTTTACAAAACTGATTGGAGTTGGTCGCCTTTATTTGCCGATTTCGACAATGATGGCTGGAAAGATTTATTTATAACGAACGGGATACCGCGAGACATTACAAACAATGACTTCGTTGCCTATCGGGACACCGAGATAAGCCTGGGGAAGGACACCTATACAAAACGTGTACAAAAGCTGCTTGCCAAAGTGGACCAGCTTGAGCCCGTAAACATCCCCAACCGGGCTTTCAAAAATAATGGTGATCTCACATTTACAGATCAATGCCATGTTTGGGGTTTGACCGACAAAGGATTTTCAAATGGTGGGATATCTACCGATCTGGATAACGACGGCGACTTGGATATTGTCGTCAATAACCTGAATGCAAAGCCATTCATCTATAAAAACAATAGCGAACAAAAGGAAAAAAATAATTTCCTGAGAATAAAGTTTACGGGAGCCATCCAGCAGGGCGTAAACGTGTATTTGCACCATGCAGGCACCAGGCAGTTTCAAGAACTAAGCCCCACGCGGGGGTTTGAATCATCGCAGGAAAACATCATACATTTTGGTATGGGTAAAGAGAGGGATGTTGATACGTTGGAGATAAACTGGACGGATGGGAAACAGCAGATATTAACCAATATTGCAGTCAATCAAGTACTCACCATCGACCATAAAAACTCTTCTCTGCCATCGAGGAAAATAAAAGTTAAAGACCGACCGGTTTTTAAAGAAATCACTTACATATCAGGGCTCGATTTTGTTCATCGCGAAAATATCGATTTTGAAGACTTTGATCATGAGCCACTGTTGCCGCACCGATTTTCCAGAAGCGGGCCTTGTCTGGCAGCAGGTGATGTAGATGGAAACGGATTGGAAGATGTTTTCGTAGGCGGCTCCGCTAAAATAGCAGGATACATGTTTTTTCAGCAACCCTCCGGAAAATTTGTCGTCAGAGAAATGCCCGATCCTGGTTTCGAAGATACGGCTGCCTTGTTATTTGATGCCGATAGTGATAACGATTTGGATCTGTTCGTAGTTAGTGGCGGAAATGAATACAATGCACTATCGCCGCCTTATCAAGATCGCTTATATATCAATGATGGTAATGGAAATTTTACCCGGAATAAAAAGGCACTCCCGGCCGAGTACTCCAGCGGCTCTTGTGTGTCAGCGGGTGATTTTGACAACGATGGCGATCTTGATTTATTCGTAGGTGGCAGGGTGGTACCCGGAAATTATCCGGCTGCGCCCGAAAGCTTTATTCTCCAAAACAATGGTAAAGGAAATTTTACAGACGCTACGTTAGCGATTGCCCCTGCGATCAAGAACTTGGGTATGATCACAGCAGCAACATGGACTGATTTCGACGGTGATTCGTTAAGCGATTTAGTGCTTGTTGGCGAATTTATGCCAATCTGTTTGTTTAAAAACAACCGTGGAAAATTGAATCTGGTTGAAGAACTTAGCCATACCCTGGGTTGGTGGAATACAATAGCGGGCGATGATTTTGATAAGGATGGCGACATTGATTTCATGGTTGGCAATCTTGGACTCAATAATAAATATGAGGCAGCTGCCGATCATCCGGTCACATTATATGGAATCGATATCAACCACAATGACCGGTATCTTTCAATCTTAACCTATTACATCAATGGAACAGAATATACGGATTTGAACCGCGATCAGATTGCTTCAAGATATCCGGGGATAAAAGCACGGTTTAAGTCCTACCAGCAATTTGCAACCGCCACATTCCATGAGATATTTACCGAAAAGGAATTGGAAGATGCCAAAGTCCTGAAAGCCTCTTATTTCAAATCCATTTATTTGCAAAATAACGGGCGGGGAAAATTTGACATCAAACCGTTGCCCCTGATCGCTCAATTTTCAACCGTCCAGGCCATTGCAATTAAAGATTTTGATGGTGATGGAAACCTGGATGCGCTGCTGGCGGGCAATTCCTTCAATGCTGACTATACGACGGGCCGTTATGACGCCTCTTCAGGGGTATTGCTTAAAGGAAATGGTAAAGGTGCGTTTGAAGTTGTTTCCAAGGCGAAGAGTGGACTTGACTTTCAAGGGGAGGTAAGGCAGTTAAAAGTTTTTTCATTGAAAGATAAAGTGTGCGTACTCGGCGGCGTCAATTCTTTGCCGCTACAAATTTTTCAGCTAAATCCCGAACATTAACATGAAGTCTTGCAAAAAGAAAAGGAATGCATTTTTTTTCTTGAGTGTTCCTCTGATTGCGATGTGCTGCCAGCACGATAAAAGGGAGCAAACCCTATTTGAGCTACTTCCGTCATCAGCAACAGGCATCAGTTTCAACAATACGATCCATGAGAATGATACGCTCAACGTAATGCGCTTTGAATACATATATAATGGGGGAGGTGTTGGAGTGGGTGATTTTAATAACGATGGACTTCAGGATATTTTCTTTAGTGGTAACCAGGTGCCGTGCCAATTGTATGTAAATAAGGGGGCATTCAAGTTTGAAAATGTAACCGAGCAGGCAAACATCAAAACCCCGTATTGGAATACGGGTGTCGCCGTAGTAGACATAAATGGGGATGGTCTTTTAGATATTTACGTTAGCACGGTATCTCCTGACCGCAACGGTTCTTCGCCCAATCAGTTTTTCATCAATCAAGGAGTTAGTCAATATGGGATTCCATTTTTTAAAGAACAGGCGCACGCCATAGGGTTGGCAGACGATGGCTATACCACCCAGGCTGCGTTTTTCGATTATGATAAAGATGGTGATCTGGATTGTTATCTGCTTACCAATGCGCTGGAAAAATTTGACAGAAGTTTGCCTGTGGGCCAGAAAAAAGATGGCTCCGGAAAAAGTACTGACAGACTCTATCGAAATGAAGGCACACAGAACAGGCTACCCCATTTTGTAAATGTTTCCATTGAAGCAGGTATTACGATAGAAGGTTGGGGATTGGGCATAGGCATCTCTGATTTCAATCAAGACGGCTGGCCCGATGTATATTGTGCGAATGATTTTCAATCCAATGACCTGCTTTGGATAAATAATCAGGACGGAACTTTTACCAACCGGATCGCGGAGATCCTGCAGCATCAAAGTTCAAACAGTATGGGAATGGATATTGCCGATATTAATAATGATGGGATGCCGGATATAGTGAATTTAGATATGATGCCTGAAGACAACCTGCGGCAAAAGATGATGTTCTCAAAACCTGCTTACGATCGATATGAGATGAATTTAAACAAAGGTTATCAACCACAGTTTGTGAGAAATTCACTTCAGCTTAACAAAGGCTTTGCTTCAAACGGACTGCCGGTATTCAGTGAAATTGGATACATGGCAGGCGTGTATGCCACGGACTGGAGTTGGTCTGCATTGCTGGCCGATTTTGATAATGACGGAAAAAAAGATTTGTTCGTTACGAACGGATATAAAAAGGACGTTACCAACCTTGACTTTATATCTTATGGTGTGCATGATGAAATGTTTGGCCCCAGGTCAACTACAGAAAGCAAAGAAGAAAAATTAAAACGCATGCAGCACCTGCTTGGTGTCAAAAAGCCAAATGTAATGTTCCGGAACGCGGGAAATCTTGTTTTTAAAAATACAACCAACGCCTGGGGGCTCGAAATGCCTTCATTCTCCAATGGAGCTGCCTACGCAGATCTCGACAATGACGGGGATTTAGATATTGTCATCAACAACATTGATGACGAGGCGATGATATATCGCAATGGATTGATGGAAACCAAGTCAGATACGTCAAATTATTTAATGCTGAAGTTAGAAGGTATCGGTATTAACCGGCAGGGGATTGGGTGCTCTGTTACAGTCTATGCCGGTGGGCAGAAATTCTACGTCGAGCAGTCACCATATCGCGGATATAAGTCATCGGTTGATAATCGACTCCATATCGGCCTGGGCAGCGCGCGAAAAGTTGATTCTTTAAAGATCAACTGGCTCACTAACAAAAGCCAGACTTTGTATGCCGTAACGCCAAATCAATACATAAATGTTAAAGAATCCGAATCGGCTCCATCACCA
>JANNPM010000562.1:0-8387 GCA_031400145.1 Chryseolinea sp.
TAAAAATGAGCAACGCTGATCGCGTGCGGCTCGTCGTTCTCAGCAGGAACTATGGACAAACAACCGCCATGGCAGCAGGCATTCAGGAAGCTGCTGGCGAATTCATTGCCACCATGGACGGCGATCTTCAGAATGATCCCGGCGACATCCCTTTCATGCTTGAAAAACTGAAGAATGAAGATTGGGATGTTGTTGCCGGCAATCGCAAACATCGGAAAGACGGAATGCTGCTCCGGAAATTACCGAGCAAAATTGCCAACCGGATGATCCGTAGTCTTACAGGAGTCGTGATTCAGGATTACGGCTGCACACTGAAAGTTTTCAAAAAAGAAATAGCCAAAAGCATCGGGCTTTACGGTGAATTGCATCGCTTCATTCCCATTCTCGCTGCGCTAGAGGGAGGAAAGATCGTCGATGTGGAGGTGAAACACCATCCCAGAAAATTCGGCATGTCGAAGTATGGCCTGGGTCGCACATTCAAAGTAATGAGTGATCTCATCCTGATGGTGTTCTTCAAAAAGTATTTCCGACGCCCGATCCATTTTTTTGGTCCACTGGGAATTTTATGTCTCCTGATGGGCTCCGCTATTAACTTATACCTCCTCATGGTAAAATTAATGGGCCAGGATATCTGGGGACGACCGATCCTCATCCTGGGCATTACCCTTCTTCTGGCGGGAATTCAGTTCCTTACGTTTGGCATCATCGCAGAATTGGTGATGCGCGTCTATTACGAATCACAGGACAAAAAGACCTACAACATCCGGGAGATATACACGGTAAAAAAATAACTTAACGACCGGGGTGGTTTTCTGACTGCAGTTTTAAAGGCACTCAAGCTCGATTGATGCCGTTTGTCTGAGGCAGCAACTTCGATCGGTGCATTACACAATGACACGTTACTAACCCCTGTAAGTAGGAATATTCGATAAAAACACCTCCGTAATTAAAAGCGGCTTGCCCGCGATAGTGAAAAAAGAACGTCGTGCCCAAAGTTCCTTCACGGGGGCTACTTTTTGGATTTCCGCACGGAAAAAGTTTTCATGCACCATCACGTCAAAAAGCAACTCATCATCACAGGTTATACGTTTTACCTCAAATTCACTGCGCGTTAACGTAGGATCTTTGTACAAGAGGGTTTCGCCGATCGGTCTGTTACCTAAGTTATCCAGTTCGAATTTTTTCGATTCATATGTGGTCTCCGGCATCGTTACACGGGCATATACCAGCGGGTTCCCATGGTCGCCCAAATAGGACTCCCGAACAAATCCTTGTGTCGCATCGTAGCACTTAAGAGCGGCAACTTCGTCGGCATACAGATATTTTACACACTGACCTGTTACTTCCACGCAAAAATTTTCACATACTTTTCTGAGCGAGTTACTCAGCACGTACGGCTGGAATAACCATTGTCGCACCGGTTCTGGTACGTGTTCCATGTTTGTGGATGAAATCGTCTTCCAGTAGCTGAAGTTGTGATCGTCACTATCAAGAATCGGTTTGTATGCAATTAAGCCTACACGCTCACGGCCGTCCATACGGATTCCTTCGGGAAGGGCACCTTCTTCCTCGCCAAAATATCGTGCTTCCTTTATCCTAAATCCGACTTTTTCGAACACCCACTTCAAATCCTCTAAATCGATATGATGTATCTGATTAGGCAGATTTTCGAAAATATGTGGATGTGAGCTGAAACGAGACAGGTCTTCGATGTTGCCAGCCCATCGGATCCCTCTCCGTTTTCGTTCTTCATAAAGTGGAATAAAAGAGCTAACGTGATCGATATACGGTGTAAAAGTTACTACGAACGCCTCCCCGCCGGGCACCAACCAATCATATACCTTTTTGATTCCATCTTCAATTTCTGCGCCGGTTAAAAATGGAAGGACCTGAGACATGTAGACAGCACTTAGCGATTGATGCGCTAAATCGAAATGTGGAAATCGTTCGCGCAAGGGTATTAGCTGATTTCGAAAGCGAACATCCACAGCGCTTGCTATGGACAATAAATGCTTCTCTTCAATGTCAACCGCGATTACCTTGGCCCCCGTCAACAGCGCCGGTAGCGTAGCGACGCCATACGCTGCTCCAATATCCATTACCGGTTTTGATGCCTTGGCGGCGGCGTTAATGAAAGCCTTCCCAAAGGAAGAGAGTGTGTACGTAAACCCCTTTTTGTTTTGTGTTTCTACGGCAGCCTTTGAGATTTCACGGGCAACATCCGTTTGTTCAATGATTCCTACAGCAATTTCTCTTTGCATATATGCTTGTTTAATTTACCCATCAATTTTACCCATCGAACACCCTGTAGGTTGGTCAAACGTCGTGTACCAAATAAAGTATGACTCCAGCGACAAGCAAAACTTAAACGTGAAGAAATTGCGAGCGCCTTTGCTAAGACCAGCGGTCAACCCCTGTCACACCGGAAACGTCGCCGGGTCCTACTTTAAGCTTTTGAACCATTCCTTTGCTGATTTTATATCGCCAAACATTTGTACCTCCATTTGATCGGCAGGCTTATTATTGTTATGGTCCGCATATCGCTTGACGGAGGCGTTTCCAAAAACATTCTCCGGCAAAACAAACGCAACGTGACGAATACCGCCTTTTAAGGCCCGGGGATTCCAAACTTCGGCAACCCATAGGGTATCCTTATCGGGCTGAACAACATGCCTCGTAGTATCGGCGAGCCACAGAATCTTGTCATGCGTTTGCTTTTTTTCAATCAAATGGTCCAGGCCTTTGTTTAACAGGTTGCGGAATTGTTCGCTGCTCATAAACCCGTTAAACGAGGCCGTGATGCATGGAACGGATGAATCGTACTCAAGCGTGCCGTACTTTTCGTCGAAAAGTTTCATAGAAGATAAAGGATTTGTTAAGTATCGTTGATTTTAAGGTTTTTACAACGGTAGACATAGGGCAATTTTACCGCGCATTAAAATTCGCTGTTATTTATTTAATTATTAAGACACAATTCAAAAAATATTACGTGAGGCAAGATTGTGCAATTAAACACAAATATTCTTTGCCGCTTTTCCCCATGTTCAACGTATGGAACAAAGTCACGAACAGATGCAACGGTAAAAATTATTGATGCAGAACCTTTCTTCATTTTGATTATGAACACATTACAGATAGAAGCATCAAGTACAGACTCAACTACAAAGCAACGGATGTCTAGGGAGTTACTATCGCCTGGAAAGAACGCCCGATGTATTAAAAATCAATAGATGTAAAATTTTTCGGAGAAAACTGATGAATACATGGATGATCCAACTTCGAAAGAATTTCTTAAGCACTGAAAAGTGACGACGAACAGACTTATTTCTCTTTGACTTACATTTAATCGTGCGGTCTATCGCTGAATTTGAAGAAATGGTTTTGACTTACAGGCACCGTCGAAAGAAGAGGTCCTTAATCGTAAACGTGTGCATTGGAATCTCAAGTTCAGGTAAGAAACAAAATGTTGATCATACCATTACTTCCCTGCATATCAGTAGCCTGCATGGTTATTTCAAGAATTCTGGCCTCGGTATAACGATAGTTCAATATGGCTATTCGGGCGGTCAAAGAGATAACCTGGCTGGGCTGATCGCACTTTATTTTAACAATTTGATGTCCATATATCTTTAGCTCTGCTGAAATTCTCTCCGCAGTCACCTCCAAATTATAGACATTAAAAGTTCCGTCATTAAATATATGAATCGGCAACGTATTCGGGCCGAGTGCATACAGTAAAGTATATCTTATCTTTTCCAGGATAGGCAGATAAAAAAAGCCAAATCCTTCATCCTCATAGTAAGCCGGTATTGGCTTTCCATTAATGACGGCCGATGAAATATGTTCATTCTTGTTAAGTCGGATTTTCAAAACAAGGTTACCTAATATGTTATTTTGATAGGCTTTATCCGTCATCGCAGTATTGTCGATCTCAATACAACCATGAGCAAGTTCCGTCACCGTAGTATACTTTTTATATAAAGACTGCGAATGAAATTGTTCTGTATTCTTTGCGACATATCGTTCTTCACTTCTTTGCACTGTCTGGTAGTAATCAACCCATTGTTTAGTAGCAACCGGTTGCAAGAAATCATCTTGAGCCAGCCAATTAGGCCAGTGACTCTCAATCATATCACTTTGTTGATCTTTGACTGGAACACTTGGCAAACAATGAAGCTGGTACCAAGGGTTTCCATAATTGATCCTGTTTACGACATGCGTACCATAATCAAAATGACCTCCGTTTTTTTCCTGCGGAGGATTTAATTCAGGGATTTGACTAAAGTCTGTGTTAGCATATTTAACACCTGCCTCGGTTAATAATTTTCCTAAACTATACTCGCCCTCCGGATTCCAATAATAACTATAAGCACAAGGCACAAAGCTTTCTGGAAAGGAATGACCATTTTCATGCGTAAATCCATATTGAGCCATGATGTCTTTGAAACACTGAATATGTTCCCGCAAGGATTGTTCGGGCCACGGCTTTTTATCTGTAAGATTATACCACTCTGCCCGCTTTGGCACCTCACTGGGAGCCCAGTATTCATGCCCTGTTCCGTGTAAGCCGAATTCAATAAAAGCAGCTTGATCACGCACATAGTTCATAATTTCACATTGGTGTTCATTTACGCGGGAGCTGTTATTCCATTTTTCCCGCATGTAGGTTGTGGTGGGAAATTTGGCCAGAACATTTTCACGATCCATTTCACTCAGTACGAAAAGACATTGAATCCTCACCCCGACGGCTTTTCCAACCTCGACCAGATACTGATAATCACGGATATCAAAAATCCTTCTCACACCAGCCCGATGGGGTCCATTTTCAGTGTCGACAGATAAATCACTTCCTTCGTTCCAACCCAGATCATCTACAGCGAAAGCAAACGGACGCGGAAACAGTATGGGCATCTGCATTAATCCGATAGCTAGTTAAGTGAGATTACATCCAGTTTGTTTTCAATTAATTTTACCACCGATCGGGTAGCAACCGGAAATACTTTTCGCAAATCAATTTCCTCATTCTCACGCAGCCTGCTTTGCAGTGTTTTCATAAAAATATTCTTTGTTTCTGTGGCCAGGTTAACTTTACAAATACCATTGCGTATGGATGCTCTTATTTGATCATCCGGAATTCCTGAACTTCCATGAAGTACCAATGCAGCTGAAGTAGCCAGGTGAATGCGGGACAGCAGTTCAATCTGAAGTTTTGGTGTCTCTTTATAAAATCCGTGTGCGGAACCAATTGCAATCGCCAGCGCATGAGCCCCTGTAATCTCCACAAATGTCTTTGCTTCTTCAGGTTGAGTGTATTGATTTAACTGCGGCTGACCAAGCTTGGCTACGTACCCCAGTTCAGCCTCTACATTGGCTTTGTATTTTTCCGCCAGCTTTACCACCTCTTTGGTGACTTTGACGTTTTCTTCAAAAGGTCTTTCACTTGCATCAATCATCACCGAATCAAATCCTGCATCCAGACATTTTTCCACGCATGCCACTGAACTTCCATGATCCAGATGTAACCATCCTTCTACCTGATATTCTTTAAGGGCCGCTCGTGCCAGGGCCACTGCAACACCAATTCCCAAATAGTCTAATGAGCTTTCTGACAGCTGAAGAATAATTGTTTGCCCTTTATTTTTTGCTGCCTGTAGCACACCCCAAAGGGTTTCGAAGTTGTAAAAGTTAGTGGCGAGCAATGCTTGCCCTTCCCGATTGCAATTGATAAGCTTTTCTCTTAACGTCATGTCCGATACTAGAAAGTGTAATTGAAAGATGATTTCGCAATGGTTTTTACCAAAGAGAGGCTTTCAAAGGCATTAGTACCTCCTGATCGGGTTGTATTGATAGCACCAATCACAGCGCCAAATTCCAAACATTCTTGATTTGATTTTCCCTGAAGAAATTGGAAAACAAAGCCGGCATCAAAACTGTCGCCTGCACCAATGCTATCTACCACTTCCCGGTTCAAAAATGACGGCTGATAGATTAAATTCCCTTTTTCCCAGAGATGCGCTCCAGTACTCCCGTTTTTAACCACCAATTTATGAACAAGAGGGCGCAATGTTTCAATACCGGATTCTAAATCCGATGTCCTGGTCAATGCCTTTAGCTCATTTATATTGGGCATGAAGAGGTCAACGTATGGAAGCAACTGTTCAAAGTCTAAATTCCATTTCTCCGCAGGATCCCATTGGGGATCAAGAGAAGTGGTAAGTCCAAACTCCTTTGCTTTCTTGAAAAGTTTCGCGATATCCTGAAGAAGACTACTCTGCAAAAAGACTGAGCTAACGTGTAAATGTCTCGCCTGCATCAGCGCTTCTGCCGGAACATCACTGTAAGAAAGATATTTCATGGCACCCGGATACGTCACCATTGCACGATCTTCTTCAAAATTCAGAACAATGGTGGCTCCTGTGTTTTGCTTTACGGAGCGGTTGATGTAACGCGAATCTACACCACGCGACTTTAAACTTGCAACAATATGATCCCCAAAATTATCATGGCCCAGGTTTCCAACGAAGGCAACTTTTGATCCCAACGTGCTTAGGTTACTGGCAAAAATAGCGGAACTGCTTCCTAAGGTAAGTGTCATGTGACCTGCTAAAACTTCCTTGCCTATGACTGGAAATTTATTGATGTGATTCAGAATTAGATCAACATTTAACTCACCTACTACCACCACATCAAATAATTTTTCCATGCGTGCAAAATGATTATCGAAACATTATGCTCTCGTTAGCACTAAAGATTGCTAATTCGGCCTTTTCAGTTAAGTTCTCTACTTGTGACTTCTCCGTTAGCAAAGTAACATCCGTCGTAGGGTCAGCATTTATCAGATCATTTTCTGCGTCTTATAGCAGCTTCGAAAGATTTTTTTATGGTTGATACGCGAGATAAATTTACCTAGATTAAATGGAATAAATCTGAACGCCTTCCACCACGCGTGTAATGGAGCCGGTTTCTGAAGGAGAATCGGGTTTCAAACCAAGTTGAAGTGATTTGTAGAACCCAAGAAGTTGCGCCGGTATAATACTGCACACAGCCATAAATTCTTCATCCACCTCAAATCCATTTTCTGAAAAAGTAAAGGAATGGTCCGTTTGAATTTTTTCAATGCTTGATTCTGAAATTCCAATTTCAGCTAATGGCCGTTTGCCCTTCTTCATCGCCTCAACCAGATCTGTCTCATATTGAAGAGAATACTTATTGTTAGAAAAAAAGTAGACCACCAGCGTTGTTTCATCAATGACAGCCATAGGGCCATGTCGAAATCCAAGGAAGGAATCATTTTTACATATCACTTTACCATCGGTCAGTTCCTGCAGTTTAAGATGACCCTCTGTTGCCGTTCCAAAGAACGGACCTGATCCTAAAAAAACCGCACGCTTAAAGTCCAGTTTAGAAAGTTGATTAATTTCATCAGCATAAAACATCAACGCCTTTTCAGCATACTTGGTAATTACAGCCATGCTGTTTCGTGTACTTTCAAAACAAGACAGCTGTGTTACCAGTTTTCCTGCCAGCAACATTCCTGTGTAGCTGCTGGTCATTGCCAGGCCTTGATCATTGGCTTCAGGTGGAAGTTCGAATACATATTTTTCGTGTCTGGATTTATACTTCGCTAGTTGACCTTCTACATTACAAGTAATGATTAAGTGATAACACTTTTTGCAGGTCTCATCAGCCAGTTTTGCAGCCGCTACGCTTTCCGGACTGTTTCCGGACCGGGCAAAAGAGATAAGCAGGGTAGGGATATCGGGATGGAAATAATCCCCGGGGTGTGAAACCAAATCGGTCGTGGAAATTGCGTCAGCAGTAATGGCCGTACTTCGCTGAAACGCTCCTCTCAATGAAAGTCCAATAAATGCACTGGTTCCGGCACCCGTCAGAATAATTCGTTTAAATCCAGCATTATTCAAAAACAACTTGATGCCGGATTGCTCTGCCTCCATTTTATTCCATATTTTTTCCCACAGTTCTGGCTGCTGAGAAATCTCTCTGGCTGTGTGTATTGCTCCCCTTTTTATTAGCTGATCGGTAGATAACCCAAGATATTGCATAGTTTTCAGTCCCATTTATTAGATCAAAAGTAACATAAATAAATAATTAAACTTTCGTTTCATTATCTTTTATTAGAAATATCCTTCCTTTAGTTACTAATCCAAAGCGTTCGATAATTCAAATAACTAGGAAAGGGGGAACGCTTTCGGGGTCCTTAGCGATAGGCCGGATAGTGATTGTGACCCATGCTGATACATTTCTACAAGAAGCCATCCTGATACCATTCTTTTGGTCAGGTTGCACCGTCTTAAGATTTTACATTCCTGCCTTTCCACACTTTCATAATTTCAGTTATCCATAGGAATAGGAAAGACCTCCAGGAG
>JANNPM010000227.1:0-28770 GCA_031400145.1 Chryseolinea sp.
TACCTTGTCCAGCACAAGCAAGGTATCAAAGGTTATATTCGTAATCAGCTCTTTTAATGATGCGGGGTCAACAGATCTTCCTTTTGTTGTATAAAGTTGTCGCTTTACGAGATAACCGTCTGTTTCAGCCACCATATTGTAATCTTCATTTTCGTAAACACGAAAGAGGAATTTGCCATCGTTGCCCGTTACAAAATCCTGCATCAGCTCCCCCTTCTCGTCCAGGACACTAACTTTTGTATTCGGTAACAGCTGAAGTTTATCTTCATTATCTCTGGTATATGTGATCCCCTGCAGGTAATAGTTAACAACTTTCAGGTTTGGATCTTCATTGATAAAAGTATAGATATCATCGTCACCCTTTCCCCCTTCGCGGTTGGAGGTGTAGAATCCGCGGTCCGGGCGGAAAAGAAATATTCCAAAATCATCGCCTGTGGAATTCACAGGTTGGCCAAGATTCTCAATGGTAGTTTTGCCATTCGAACGCTTCACAACAAAAAGATCTAATCCGCCGTATCCGGGATGCGCATCAGAGGAGAAATACAGCTTGGCATCTTCAGCGACGTAAGGGAAGTTCTCGTTACCGGGAGTATTGATTTCAGGGCCAAGGTTTCTAACGCGCGAAAATCTTCCGCGCGTATCCATCTGGGCAGAGTAGATATCAGTGCCGCCATAGCCGCCTTTCCGATTAGAGGCAAAATACAACGTCCGGCCATCGGGGCTGAACGCAGGGGCAGAGTCCCAATATTCCGGCTGATTAACATTGATCATTACGGGTTCGGTCCAGATGTTGTTTCTGTAACGCGACAGATAGAGGTCGACATCATAACCACCCTTTTTTCTTCCCGAGTTACCTTTTGCAAATACCATCGTCTTTCCATCGGGGGAAAAAGTGATGCAACCATCATTTATGCTGGCAGAATTAATGCCGGACGGCAGGGCGGCCACCGTTGCAAGATCAACATTTGCGCCTCTGCTGCCAACTTTATAAATGTCTGTGAACGGTGTTCCTGTTGCTTCATACAACTTATCGCTTCCGCGGGATGAAGTGAAATACAACTCGTTGTTAAGATATACCGGTGAATATTCCGATGCTTCGGTATTGATCAGCTCCATGTTTTTTACCTTGTAGTAGCTGGGCTTTTCGTTCAGTGACGACAAGTAATCCAATCCATTGATCTCTGCCTGCGCGCGATCCTTCATGGCGTTGACAGCCGTGCTGCTGGCAAGCTTCTCCAGCTCGGTTTTGGCTTCGGCATATTTCGCATTTGCCTTCAACGCCTGGGCGTAGTAAAGTTGGATGCTATCCTTATCGACGCCACGGCCCGCGGCGGCCTTAGCGTAGAAGGCTTCCGATTCCTTGATTCGATTTGAAAGGCGGTAGGATTCCGCCACGAAGTAATTCGCCCGACCATTATTGGGATTGCTTGCAAGCATCTTCCTATACAATGCAATCGAACTTTGATATTTTCCCAGCGTAAAGGCCTTGAAAGCCTTTTTTTCGGCACTGCAGGCGGCAAACAAAGTCGCTGCAGCCAATATTAAGAATCTCAACCTCATCATATCGCAAGTAAATAATTTATAAACTATCTAACCAGAGCTACATTTTCGGCTGGCAAGTAACGCTTAAGCCAGGTAGTTGAAGCCGGAACCAAAAATCCATTTTCCAAATCAGCCTTCGTGCCCACCAGCAAATTGATGAACTGGCTTTCACGATTCAGCACGCCTTCTTCAAAATGTTTCTTCAGAGCGGCCATTGGAATGAATGTCACGCGCTGGTTCAAATAGAATGCGATCTGTGTCCTGTCAAAGAAGTCTATGCCCAAACGCTCACCCAGCGCTTTGATCGTTCTCACCGCGCCATCAATTGAACATCCGCTAGCGGGAAGGTGTTTCTCATCAGCGGCCATCAAAATGAATTGGTCCATTCGGATGTCGAACGAAGCCATCAAGGGAGTACCATGCGCACTCCACTGTTCTGTAAACGACGCGAGCGCTCCGGAAATTATAGAAATTTCCGCAGACGTAAATTTTCTATTTGACTGGTAGATCCAGAGGCGGGAATGGTCAGGTAACGACGTAAATGGAATTAGCATAAATAGCTTTTTACGTTAAACCTTGTACTTCTGCAATAAGTTCGGCGAGGTCCCTGACCTGAACTTCACGCTCCTTTTCCTTATTTTTTATACCGTCGCTCATCATCGTCATACAAAACGGACAGGCAACGGCAATAGTACTGGCGCCGGTGGCCAGCGCCTCTTCAGTTCGTTCGATGTTAATATCTTTCGTGCCCTTCTCGGGTTCCTTGAACATCTGCGCGCCCCCGGCACCGCAGCACAGGCCGGTAGTCCTGCATCTCTTCATTTCTACCAGATCCGCGTCCATGGCCTCCAACACGTCCCGTGGAGCATCATAAACATCATTCGCCCTGCCCAGGTAGCAGGAGTCGTGATAAGTAATTTTCCTGCCCTTAAAAGATCCTCCCTCTTTTACGCGGATCTTGCCATCCCCGATCAACTGTTGAAGAAAGGTCGAGTGATGAATTACCTCGTAGTTACCGCCGAGGTCAGGGTATTCATTCTTTAGTGTGTTAAAACAATGGGGACACGCCGTAACAACTTTTTTAACTTTATACCGATCGAGCGTTTTAATGTTATTAGCGGCCTGCATCTGAAACAGAAATTCATTTCCCGCTCTGCGTGCAGGGTCACCGGTACACGTTTCCTCATTGCCCAGGACGCCGAAACTGACCTTTACAGCCTGAAGGATCTTTACAAACGCAAGCGTTACGCGCTTGTAGCGATCGTCAAAGGAACCAGCACATCCCACCCAGAACAGAATGTCTGGTTGTTCTCCGCGGGCTTCCCACTCCGCCATGGTATAAACAGTCTCAAAAGGCATTGGCTACTTCTTTAAGTCGTTAGCCCAGTTGAAGCGGTCGCTGGGTGAAAATTTCCATGGCGCAAAGTTCGTTTCGATATTCTGAAAGGTAGCGTTCCATGCAGGAGGCGAACCTGATTCTTCCATTGCGACATACCTTCGCAGCTCCAGAATAATTTCCAGGGGATTGATAAGTACAGGGCAGGCCTCGACACACGCGTTGCAACTGGTGCATGCATTTATTTCTTCACGGGTAATGTAGTTATCCAGCAAAGTCTTCCCGTCGTTTAGACCAGGCCCGCCTGCCTGAATGCTCTTCCCTACGGATTCAAGACGATCGCGCGTATCCATCATTATCTTTCGGGGAGACAACTTTTTTCCAGTGAGGTTTGCGGGGCACTCGGAAGTACACCTCCCGCACTCTGTGCAACTGTAAGCAGCCAGCAAATTATTCCAGGTAAGGTCATTGATATCTTTCGCGCCAAAACGTCCGGGGTTTTCAACGGTAGGGGTAGCTGCCGCCGCGATACCAAGCATAAGCTTTACCTCATTAGTGACAACAGGCATATTTTCCATGTGGCCTTTGGGTTCCAGATTAGCGTAGTAAGTGTTCGGAAACGCCAGAAAAATATGCAAGTGCTTGGAGTAGGTGATGTAAATGGAGAAACCGAGAATTCCGAGAATGTGAAACCACCAGGCTACACGCTCGATCACGACGAGTGACGAGATGTTGAGCTCACTAAAGGATGAGACCAACATACCGCTGAAAAACAGAGGCCCTGTGGGGGCGTAGCCTGCCAATCGCTGCTGAAGTACCTGGTCGGCTCCGTTCATGATGAGTATAGCACACATCAGTATTATCTCTGTAATCAGAACGATGTTCGCATCAAGCCGTGGCCATCCCTTCATTTCCGTTGACCAGAAACGGTTAACGCGTAACACATTTCTCCGGAATAGCATGAAAAGGCAGGATATTAAAACGGCGACGGCCAGAAATTCGAACAGGTTCATCAATAGCGGATAGAAGGGCAGGTAGGGAGCGAAGATGCGGTGCGTGCCGGCGATGCCGTCGATCACAAACTCCATAACCTCGAGGTTTATCACGATAAAGCCTCCGTAAATGAAGAGGTGAAGGAACGCAGGTGTAAGCCGCTTGAACATTTTTTTCTGGCCAAATGCAACCAACACCATATTTCGCAGGCGTTTACCACCCTGGTCTTTCAAGGATTTTGCCTTGCCTAACTTCACGTTATGGCGAATATGCTTAGCCCGTTTCCAAACAAAGAAAATGGTAATGGCAAGCGCAAGGGCGAAGACAATCTGCTGAATCATAATGGAACTAAAAATACTAATAACCGAGTATTTTACGGAACCAATAAATACGATTCCTATATTGTATAGGAAGTAAAATTACATACTTTTGTGCCTCATTTTTGGTGATGTAGCTCAGTTGGTAGAGCAAAGGACTGAAAATCCTTGTGTCGGGGGTTCAATTCCCTCCATCACCACATCATCAGCCTCCTTTTCCGGGAGGCTTTTGTGTTACGGGCCGTGGTAATTTTATAATTTAGCAAGAGTCGCAAGGTAACTCGGCCTCATAATTCGATCACAGATGGGTTTACTTAACTTAATTCCGGAAGCAACAACCCGCTTGTTCTACGTTTATTTGGCCGAATGTACCCTGGGGCTAATCTTCTTTTTTATATTCCGCCATTTCGGGAGGCTTTATCGAAGGCGCTTCCTGATGACCTGGTCATATAGTTGGATCACCTACTCGACTTACACGGTAACGTCCGGAATTGTTTTGCTTTTTTTGCTTGACACCCAGGAATGGCCCCGGGATATGCTAAGCATCATTGCACAGGTAGCGTGCTTCCTTCAGATTATTTTGATCCTTCGGGGCACATATGAACTTATCTACGACAGAGCATTCTCTAAACGTAAGTTTCGCCTCATCTTCATCGTCACCCTGGCTTTCGCACTATTCACTGTCATCGCCTTCGGACAAGCCGGGCCATTCTCAAGATATCTCGTGAGCTTTGGAAGCAGGGCAATAATTACAGGTATTGGATTTCTAGTGGCCGGGATGGTCGTCTGGACAAACAAGAAGTTTAGCAAAGGGTTCGGCCAGCAACTGCTCTTCAGTTCCCTGATAAGCTTCAGCATCTATCAGCTATATGACTTCACGGTGCGTTTGCTAAAGCTGCTCGGAATGCAGGTTTCCGGGCTCGACTTATTTGGCTCTATTGATCTTATGCTTGTTTCTTTAATGGGAATGAGTATGGTGATGTGGTTCCTCGAAGATGAGCGCCAGAATCTAAATAAGGAAAATAAAGAGCTCGATAGCTTTTTGTCAAATACATCTCACGATCTGAGAACGCCCATTGCTTCTATACTCGGACTAACGTATCTGGGCAAGATTGAACTGCAAGAGGAAAAGGCCCGCTCATTTATGAGTATGATCGAGGAGCGGATAAAAAAGCTTGATCTGGTGATCGGTGACATACTTAGTTTGTCGCGTAGTAAAAAGGTGGATCTCAAGATTGAGGAACTGGATTTTGGAAAATTACTGGACGAGACCATTGCGGATATAAGATTCAATAAAGGAGTGTCAGCAATCCAGCTGGAATATATCGAAGAGCCTAATGATACCTTCCGGTCAGATTACAATCAGATGAAGGTAATCCTGAACAATCTAATGGCAAACGCCGTGAAGTACCATAATCTTACACAGCCAAATCCGTATATCCGGGTGTCATTTAAAAGGACGAAGAACGTTGTGGAAATCGCCATACAGGATAATGGGGAAGGAATTGCTAAGGAAAACATACCAAAGATTTTTGACATGTATTACCGGGCTTCACCGCGGACCGAGGGAACTGGGCTGGGTCTATACATTGTGCAGGAAGCGCTTACGAAGATTAATGGACTGATACTTGTTGAATCCGAACTTGGCAAGGGCAGTACATTCAAAGTGTTGCTGGAACAGGCTTAAATGGGTAAGCTAGGTGGCCGGTAAAAGCGAGGTATCTACTTGAAATGTTTTAACAGGATGAGTTCTTCCTTCTTGAGGAAGCGCCATTCGCCCCGGCCCAGATCCTTCTTGGTGAGGCTTGCATAGGAAGATCTGTCAAGCTTCACAACCTGATAATCTAACGATTCAAAAATTCTTCTCACCACCCGGTTCCATCCGATGTGAATTTCAAGCCCAAGGGTTTTTCTATCGTCGGAAATGATAGCAAGATCGTCCACGATGGCGCGTCCTTCTTCCAGCGTAACGCCTTCTATAACTTTGGTAGCATCTGCCTTCGTGAGCGGTCGGTCAAGCTCAACCTTATAAATCTTCTTAACATTGTGCGACGGGTGCATCAGCTTATCGGCCAGATCACCATCGTTGGTCAGCATCAGAAGTCCGGTAGTGTTACGGTCGAGTCGCCCCACAGGATATACGCGTTCCTTGATAACACCACCCAGCAGATTCATCACAGTGTTTCTTTCCTGCGGATCGGTGGTGGTGGTCAAGAATCCCTTTGGTTTATTCATTAGGATATAGACCGGCTTTTCCGCGCGCAACACTTTACTTTCGTGCCGCACTTCGTCGCCCTGACTCACTTTAAATCCGAGGGTTGTAATCACCTTTCCATTTACGGAAATAAGTCCCATGGTGATGAGTTCGTCCGCTTCACGCCGCGAGCACACGCCGCTGTTTGCAATGAATTTATTCAAACGGATGGTTCCGCCAGCCTTCACTGGCTCAGCTGATGGTATGTCAGGCTTAACCGGTCTGTCCTTTTTGATTACACCGGAACGGTCAAATTTCTTCAGTTCTTCCGATCTGGAGGAATTTGAGAATCTGTCATCTTTTTGTCGTACTCCTCCCCCACGAAATGGCTTACCGGCATCACTTTTTCCCGCGCCACGTTTTGTGTATTCAGTGGAAGGCGGACGTTTTCTTTTATCCGGCCCATCGGGTCTGTCCTTCTCTTCTCCGCGGCCGCGAAATGTTCTGCCATCGCTTGCATTTGCCGAGCGTCCGGCCTTACTGTCAGCATCGCGTTCCGACCGGCGACGAAAAGGCTTTTCGCCGTCAGGGGACTTGCTGAATCTGTTTTCATTGGATGACCTGTCTGAAGAGCGCTCGCGTCGATTGCGGTCAGGGCGTCCGTCGCTGGGAAATCTTCCCTCACCAGGTTTTGCCGGAAATCTTTTACCAAATGGGCTTGAAGCGCCTGCCTGTCTTTTACTATCAAAAGGGCGGTCGCGAAACGATTTTTCGCCCGCAGAGGTCTTCCGGGGTATTTTATTCGGATGAGAACCAGTCGGTAATTCCCTGTTGTCATTGTATCCACCCGGGCGATTGCGCGAGGCCTTTCCATCCCGGAAGGGTCGCGAACTCTTATCAAAAGAATCAGAAGAATGTTGCGGTTTATCCCGGCCACCGTACGTACCGGGAACTTTACGTGGGGCCTGAAATTTGCCGCTATCAGAAGCTCGAAATCCTCTTTCGCGCTTTTTATTTAGCGGTTCGCCGGTGTCACCGGATCCCATTGAAGGGCCGCGTCGGCTTTTTTTATGATCGGGCTTACGACTGGACATCTGGTTCCGCTGTCTCCGGATTTTCTCCGATGGTATTTACTTCACCGACGAAATCTTTAGGCAATGGAAGCTCAGCCAGGTCGTTGATGCCAAAGTACTCCATGAACCTTGGCGTTGTTCCATATAACATCGGGCGGCCAATGGTTTCAGCCTTTCCCAGGATCTCAATCAATCCTTTATCAAGTAATTTTTGCACGGCATAATCACAGTTCACGCCGCGGATATTTTCTATTTCAGTTTTTGAAATAGGCTGCCTGTACGCGATAATAGACAATGTCTCCATGGCGCTTGTGGACAATCGCTTTTTCGACTGTTGCTTTAGCATGATGCTGATGCTCGCCAGGTAAGCGGGTTTGGTAAGGAACTGATATCCACCTGCCATTTTATAAATCTGAAACGCAAATTCTTCCACCAGATATTTTTCATCCAGTCTTTGCAGGGCACCGGCAACGTCCTCTTCCGGTACATCCGCATTAAACATCTCTGAAAGGCACGCTTTTATCTCGGACAGTTTAATCGGTGTCGGGCTGCAAAAGATCAACGCTTCAATGTGATTTTGTAAGAAGTCCAATGTGTGGGTTTATTGAAGGTAACAAAAATTGGTTAGCTGTTAAAGCATTAATCGTGCTGCATCATTTTGGCTTCTATCGACTGGGTGGTGTGTGGCACAGCGATGAGTCGTTCTTTTGGAATAAGTTTGCCCGTAACAGAACAGATGCCATATGTTCCGTTCTTGATGCGTACCAGCGCGTTCTCCAGGTTCATGATGTACTTCTGCTGACGCGCTGCAAGCTGACTGAGATTCTCTTTTTCTGCAGTCTCTGCACCGTCTTCCAATACTTTTGTATTACCACCCGAGGTGGCATCCGTACCTTCGTCATTGTTCCGGTTCAGCGTTTCTTTCAGAATCCTGTATTCATCTTTGGCTTTGTCGAGCTTTTTATGGATGAGGGCGTCAAACTCAACAAGCTCCTCCTCAGAATATCGGGTTCGCGTATCAGCAGCTGAAGTTTTTAACGGTTGTTTATGTGCAATTGGTCTCTGATTTGGCACAGGAAAAATGGTTAATTGTGGTGGCGCAGGTTTAGAAATTACTGGTGCCGGCTTTGCGGCAACAGGCTTCTCAACCTTTTCTTTCTTTGGAGCCGCGACTTTTTCAACTTTCGGATCCAATTGTGTTTCAACTTTTTCGATCTTAATGGCTGCTGGTTTCTCTATCCTTTTCGGCATTACTTTCTTTGGTGGTGCTTTCTTCGCAACTACTGCTTTTTTTGTTGGCGCTTTGGCGATACTTTTCTTTACGGGTACTTTCTGGGCTTTGGGGGCAGAGACTTTTTTCGTCTTTACTGGTGTTTTTGACCTGGCAGCGCCTTTTTTTGCTGGTTTAGCTGCCGCCTTTCTGTTCTTAGCCATAATTGAAATCCCGGTTGGTAAAAGATGCGCAAAATTATGCGGTCGGTCGCGAAAACAAAAAATATTGACCAATTAATTCCCATGGGCTCAATCTGTCCGGATTTTAATTCGTTCATGGTGCATGCGTTATTTGATTTTAACCGGAGATAATTGCCCAAACAATCTCGCAATCTTCGTTTAAAACCGGGAGCCAACAGCGACGCCCTTTCGAATTATCCTGACCTGGCCCGATGCATCGAATATCTCAAACCAGATCATGTAAGACCCGGTTCTGGCTTTACGCCCGCTTTCAGTGTCTCCGTCCCACCGTAACGCACCTTCCGTGCCAAGGATCTCGTTATTTGCGATTTCCTTTATTACGCGCCCTTTACTGTCGTAAATTCTGACATTGGCGACGTAACCCCCCTGATCAAAACTGTAATGAATGCGCGCGAAATCCGCCTGGCCACTACCTGGAATAAACGCCTGAGGATCTATTTTTATAGCCTCTGCAGTCAGTGAAGACAAGGGCAGATCATTTGAGTTGAGGTAACCTGGAGTGCCAAAGCCGGAATTTTCGCTGGCTGATTTCCAATTCCGGATATCGTTCGATAAAATGTCAGCCGATGTTCTTTCGAGCGATACACCTTCGGGATCACGAATAAATACTGTGTGCATGTTTGCCGAGTAGCGCATGTGGTCTATTATCTCTCCATGCTTGTTCGATATCGCAGCAGTTCCGGCATCATCATTTAATGGAGGCAACTTCGCTACCTGGAAAATCGCGTCAGCAGATGCCTTTGAGTATGCCGACAACAGCAGATCTTTATCTTCCGCGAACGCCAAATAGCCATAGGGTTGTAATACGAAATTTTTATCAGTGATAAGCGCCATTTCATCGAGAACGCTTTCGTCGTAATTAGACAGCGACCAGTGTGAAATGTTAATGAATTTGTCAGTACGATTACGGACTTCGATAAAATCAACAGCCGTTGGTCCGGGATTAAAAAGGATTTCGTTTATCACTACATCCCCGGCAACTGCATCTTCAGTTTTGCCAAAGATGGAATTACTGAAATCCGGATTAACTGCATTTCCCGCACAATCATAGATATCGGATAACGTCAGTGAATAACTTACTCCGTCCCGGATCGGTTCGGTTAGTGATAAAGTGAGTTCTTTGAGCGAAGCTTCCATGAATTCTATGGTTTTAATTTGAACATACGGGTCAACGTGAAATGATCCTGCGTCTGGTACAACATCGGACAGTCTCTCATTGAATTCAAGTTGAAGCGTGTTATTATCTGAGGCAATAACGGACATTAGCTCCGGTCCTGACAAGTCCGGTTTTTCTGAATACATATTGTTTTGCTTTCCGGCAGTTCCCCCCGCGGGATCATTCGAGACGATCCAATTGCTCTGGTCGCTGCACAAATTTTCCGGGTCAATTAATTCGAGAGACCATCCACCGTTCTTGCGTTCGGTGTCCTTATACCAGCCATCGGTATAGTGCACTGAATCTATATAACCGCCTTGCGCAGTTTGCAGCGTTAAGATATCTCCGGCGTTATTCAGGGATGGGAAATCATGGGATCCCCAAACTCTTCCAAAGGACTCGTAATGTTCGGGGGCGCCGGTAAGGATCAGGTATTCTCCAGGACGCAACCGGATGTCTGGAAGCGTCATGACTGAACTGGCGTCCCGCACTTGCCACCCATTAAGGCTGATTTCTGCCGGCGATCTGTTCAGCAATTCTACAAACTCTGCTGCCGGCAACCCGACTGATGGGGATGGATCGGGAAATATCTCGGTGAAAATGATATCCTTCCATCCAACACTGTCACTTACTACGTAAATGCTTACGCCGGGCGATAGACTCGACTTGGCGAACGGCTGCTGGGCGGGATAAACGAGGACAAACGATAACGTAAGGCACGTTGTAATTAATTGTAAGATATTTTTCATTGGCAAAACGGGATTAATAGTATTTTTGTAGCCTTTAAATTTAACAAAAATGAAACTCGCAGTTGTAGGCGCTACAGGACTTGTAGGGCAGGAAATCCTGAAAGTATTAGCGGAAAGAAGTTTTCCTTTCGATGAACTCTATTTGATTGCCTCTGAAAGATCAAAAGGAAATGTCGTGAATTTTAAAGGTAAGGCCTATACTATCAAGGGTATTGAAGAGGGGAGCAAACTTGGCGCTGATATCGCCATCTTCTCGGCAGGGGGCGGCACATCGCTTGAATGGGCACCCAGGTATGCAGCAAATGGTACAATAGTTATTGATAATTCATCTGCTTGGAGAATGGACCCTGCAAAGAAGCTCATTATACCCGAAATCAACGGACACGAGCTTTCCATTGACGATCGCATTATTGCAAACCCTAACTGCTCAACGATTCAGATGGTGATGGCGCTTGCGCCGCTGCATTTAAAATACAAATTGAAGAGAATAGTTGTATCAACATACCAATCTGTTACCGGAACTGGAAAGGACGCGGTACAACAGATGATGGATGAACGCAGTGGGATCAGCGGTCCTAAAGTATATCCACACCAGATAGATATGAACGCGTTGCCGCACATCGACTCATTTCTAGATAACGGATACACGAAAGAAGAAATGAAGATGGTGAATGAAACCCGCAAGATCCTGGGAGATAAATCCATTGGCGTTACGGCCACAACGGTGCGCATACCCGCTATCGGCGGTCATTCGGAAGCAGTTAACGTCGAATTCTATGAAGAATTTAACCTTAGCGAGGTTCGATCAATCCTGGCAACAACGCCGGGTGTCATAGTTCAAGATGATCCCAAAAACAATGTGTACCCTATGCCGATCACCTCACATCACCGCGATGAAGTGTTTGTAGGACGTATACGGCGTGACGACTCTCAGCCCAACACACTCAATATGTGGGTTGTTGCCGATAATCTGCGCAAGGGCGCAGCCACTAATGCCGTACAAATAGCAGAATTCATGCTGGAAAAAAGTTTGGTTTATTGAGTATGGATGGGGGCGGCTGACCGGTCAGCCAGCTAGTTCATGTACTGAATGAAAGCATACATGCCCAGCGCGAGCAATATCATTCCGGGTGTTAACTTCAGCAGAACACTGTTATGAACTCTTGTAACGACCCTTTTTGCCAGATATGCCAGGAGCATAAGCAAGGCAAGTGCTCCAAGTGAGACACCTAGAAGATAGCTGTGCAGGTGTAAACTGGTTGCGAGTTCTATCCATCCCTGACCCTTAAGGTATGCGGTTGTACCTAACCAGAATGGAAGAGCCAGGGGATTCATAATGCCCAGTATCAGTCCTCTTCTGAAGCCGCTGCTGTAGAATTTCTGTGCGAATCTGGATGGCCGGTGTGCGGACCATAATGAAAATATTCCCAGTAATATCATTACAATCGCACTGATCAGCTGAATGTTGTCAAGGATCAAGGGAGATGTCGTGATGATGTTCTCGAATCTTACAGCCAGCCATGCGTAGGGATACTCCACAACCGCGGCGGCGAAGGCAAATCGCCATGCCTTGCTCAATTTGTTGTCAACGCCCAGTTGAAGGATGCTGATGTTCAGCGCCCCAGGGGGAATCGTTCCGATAAAACTAAAGAGAAAGGCCAGCAAAAAATTCATTAGAGCGATCATGTCGCTGAAGTTGCCGCTTTGAATTTCCTATAATGCTGTATCGCTTCCTTGAACGGAGTGTATGGTATGCCCCGTTCCTTATTCTGCCGTGCTATAATAAATATGTTCCTCCAGTGCCTTAAGAGCACGGCAATCGCCTGCCGCAATGAATAGCCCGGCTGATAAATATGTGCAGGCTCAGCCCCGCAACCATTGAGTTCCATGATCTTGACGTTTCCTTGGCAAAGATCTTCTAGGCTGCCACAACGGAGGTCAAACCTGCCAAAGTAAAACCCTGGTATCTGTTTGCTTATAGCATCGAACGTAACCGAAAGGCTGTCATTGATGAGGTGGCCCCCGTCCAGGAACTTCGTCCCCAGGCAATGATTCCCCACTGAGACCAGTTCAGTTTTCTTTCCGAACTCCGGTATCTCCGTCAACCTGCCCAGAAAAGTGCGTTGCAGTATTGGCCATTGCAATCTTGCGCGATCTAAGTTGAGAATAAGTTCCTGCAGTGAAGACCTCCCGTCTCCACATACCGATAACATTTCTTTCATGACAACCGATGTTACTTTACCATTCTTATCATTTGGAAACCTTGTATAGAAAACGCCGAATTCAAGGGGAAGGCTTACGAGTTCCTGCGCGAGAAAATCGAACTTTACCCGGGAAAGGTATGCTTCAATGTCTTTTTCGTTGTTTATCCGTTCGACCAGATAGCCCCGTTCTCCAAGATCGGGTTTGAAGATCAGCGGAAAACTGAATCCTTCGTCCGTAATGACTTTTATTACCTCTTTTGATTTTAAAGAGGAATGTAGCCGCATCGTTTTTGGAACATACCGTGAAGGAATTTTTTCCAGGACTTCAAACTTGGATTCACCAAACATACCCCCCATCGTGATACCCGGATTTGACGCAGAAAAAAAGACAAGCGACCTGGCTCTCAAAGAAAGCCACGCAACATAGAGGATAACAGGAAACTGAACTATGCCAAAGGGCCAATATTCCCAGCTCCTAAATTTAATAAAAAAGTTGCTTCGAAATAATCCGTCACGCCACGACATCCAGGTTCTCCGATAACATCAATTTGAAACTGGCAATGATGCCTCTTTGTAGCGAATTGTTGAGGCGGCAATACCGAAATCAGGTGATAATGAAATATAGGATGCAATTTCACGGACACCGATTTTCATGATCGCCATATGATGCACCGCGTGCTCAATGTTGTAGACTAGCTCGCGCGTAGCGGTGGTTTGGATGGTTAGAAAATCCTCGTTTTCAAGGTCGTATCCTACTTCAAGCTGAAGCGTCTTTTCCGAAAGGCTAGAAACAAACTCTCTGATTTTGTCTATGTTGGAGAGGGCTATGAATTTATCGCTTTCGATAAGCTTATCGTGCTCACGCTTATCGTAGTTGATTACACCATGCTCATATCCCTTTTCAAAACAAAGAAAGAATTCAAGGGTGTGCCTGAGGTGTTGCCCTATAGTTGAGCTGCTTAGGGTTTCAGCAGGCTTCACGAAGTCGT
Organism: Chryseolinea sp.; assembly: GCA_031400145.1. Taxonomy (GTDB): domain Bacteria; phylum Bacteroidota; class Bacteroidia; order Cytophagales; family Cyclobacteriaceae; genus Chryseolinea. The sequence continues at coordinate 14,027 of JANNPM010000227.1, forward strand.
GCACACGTATCTGTCTGACCAAGTCTGTCAGCTGCGCCAATATATTTGAACATGCTTGAGTTAAGTCCATGTTAAGTTAAAATTGTTCTAATTTAAACTAAAAGAATTCACATTTAAAAGGGATGTATCGCGTGGTGTCCTTTAAGGGGTGTCAGCGGACAATCTGTTCCCAGTTTTTGTCACCCGCCGCCTTGAGAATTTTTTCGTTTTGCTTCCAGCTTTTAAGCGTATTATTTCCCCAGAAATTGTAAAACAAGTATAACCTTCCATTCGTGATCGTAAACGTTTTGGGATCGATCTTTACCTGTTCCCCGGTTTCTCCCATTGCAAATGCACACCAGCCGCCGTACGCGGGTTCATATTTATCGGGTGCGTTCTTGAATAAATTAAGATTTTTGGCCGATGTAAATTTATATCTGATCCCCTTATAAAGAAAACTAATTGACGGCTGACCTTCCGCCGGGCTGCCGTCAAAATAACTGACCGGGTCATATCCTTCCATCGCTGTAAACTTCTGCAAATTAAATTTCTTTATCCGAGTCTGGGTATCCTGCGGAAGAGCAGTCGCAGACAATAACATTAGCCAAAAGATAAATGATGCTTTCATTCGATGAAATTAAAGTAAGTACGACCCCGCCGCAAATTCGGATCTAAGATTATCAATAAATGACCTATTCCAGATATAACGCCAGGCCTTTTAAATATTCTCCCTCGGGGTGAAACAAAGAAACAGGATGGTCCGACGGCTGTGAAAGATGCTGTAATACCTTAACCTGCCTTTGAGCCTGGATGGCGGCAGAGATTACAGTATCGTAAAAGAGTTTTCTGTCGACTACCTGAGAACAGGAGAAAGTAAAAATAATGCCTCCCGGCCTGATTATGCGCATAGCGTCTGCGTTGAGACGCTGATAACCCTTTACTGCCCGATGACGCGAATCCCTCTTTTTGGCAAACGCAGGGGGGTCAAGCACTATGACGTCATATTGGTTCTGCTTGTCTTTTAAAAAGTCGAAGGTGTCAGACGTATAACACTTATGAACGCTTTCGTCGAACATATTCAACTCGATGTTTTTCCGCGCAACAGCGATAGCCTTCTCCGAAGAGTCGACCGAATGCACTATGTCAGCGCCGGCAGCAATAGCATAAACACTAAAGCCGCCGGTGTAGCAAAAGGTGTTCAAAACCTTTTTTCCCTTCGAAAACTCGCCGAGTATCTTTCTGTTTTCACGCTGATCCAGAAAGAATCCGGTCTTCTGACCTTCTTCCCAGTCAACGTAGAACTTATTGTTGTTTTCCCTGACCACATGGGGAACGCCACCCAGCCCAAACAGGTACTCATCTTCACGTTCGGTTTGAGAAAGATGGGCAGGCGTCGATTGAGCTTTGTAATACACGGATTTTAGGTGCGCACCCCAGATCTTCTTTATCGCCAGCGCGATCTTCTTCCGGTCAGCATGCATTCCATGGGAATGCGCCTGGATCACGGCAACGCCATTGTACCAATCCACGATCAGACCAGGAAGACCGTCACCTTCCGCATGAATCCAACGAAAGCAGTTCGTTAATTCTCCGGGCAGATGCGCCGATGTTCGCAATAAGAGCGCAGCTGCCAGCTTTGGCGTGTAAAAATCCGGAGCAGGGCGGCTTTCGCCAAAGGTCAACATCCTTACGGTGATGCTGCCTTCCTGAAAATGCCCCGTTCCGAGGGGCTTGCCATTGTGTTGAACAACCTCCACCCAGCTTCCATCGTGTATATTTCCATCAATCCTTTGTATTGCACCTGAAAAGATCCACGGATGGAATCGCTCAATGGAAAAGGACTTGCCCTTCTTCAAAGTGATTTTTCCGGATACATCCATCACGTAATATATTTGGAATAATGCAGCTAAAAAAAAGAAGGTTAGGAAATCAGGATGGGCAGTGAACCTAAATCCGAAAGATTTCGTATTTAACGCACGATCTGGAATAAGGACTGAAAATTAGACAGGGAACCGGCTAGGCACACTGACATAAATTCGCCTGAGGTGTTTCTGCGCGATTTTTGCCTTTCACAATAAAGACTAAAACAAAACAGGATATATGAAAAGATTTGGTTCGTTACTTCTCGCTGCGGTGCTTGGAAGTGTATGCACAGTAGGCTCATTCCAGTGGATAAATAAGGATGAGAATCAGGCAAGGGTAGATTACCGTTCAATGGTTCCGGCATCTGCCGTCGCCTATCGGGTTAATGAAGAGGGTAAGAGTGTGCCGTTAGACTTTAGCGTGGCTGCCGCCGAAGTTATGCCGGGGGTGGTGTTTATCAAGTCGACGCAGGAAGGACAGCCAGAGCAGGAGAGTGAAATACCTGATGCATTCAGGGAATTTTTTGGGCCGCGCGGGGAGCGCGGACCTTCACAGAGTTCAGGTTCTGGCGTTATTGTTAATGAGGGTGGATACATCGTCACCAATAACCACGTCGTTCAGGACGCTGATATCGTAGAAGTTACATTGTATGACAATCGCAGTTTTAAGGCTGAGGTGATTGGAACGGATCCGGATACCGATCTGGCTGTGATTCGCGTAAAAGAAAAAGGGCTGCCGCATCTTTCATTTGTTGACTCAGACAAAGCAAAGGTTGGGGAATGGGTATTGGCAGTGGGGAACCCTTTCAACCTTACTTCTACAGTTACGGCGGGAATTATAAGTGCAAAGGGAAGGAACATAAACATTCTCAGACGGAATAACGGCGAGGGAAGTACAGCCATAGAATCGTTTATTCAAACAGATGCAGCCATCAACCCAGGAAATAGTGGCGGAGCGCTGGTGGACCTTAACGGTGGCTTGCTTGGAATCAATACAGCCATTGCGAGTCCAACGGGCTCATATTCGGGATACGGTTTTGCTGTTCCCTCAAATATTGTAAGCAAGATTGTAGAAGACCTTATCAAGTTCGGTACCGTACAACGCGGCTGGCTCGGGGTGTCGCTTCAAAGTGTTGATAGCTATATTGTAAAAGAAAAAGAGTTGCAGGTAAATGAAGGTGCTTATATTTCCGGGTTTGCTGAAAAAAGCTCTGCGAAAGAAGCTGGGTTAAGGGAAGGTGACGTAATAGTGAAAATTGACGAGGCACCTATAAGAACAAGTACGGCCCTCATTGAGTACATCGGTCGCCATAGGCCTGGAGATAAAGTAAGTATAGTTGTAAACCGGAAGGGTAGCCAGGTGGTTATTCCTGTGGTGCTAAAAAACCGGGAAGGTAAAACAACACCGGTTATTGCTGAAGTGCGGGACGCTGTTTCGATTTTAGGTGTTCAACTCGAAGATTTGGATGGAAAAGTCCTTAAAAAGCTCGACATTGATCATGGCGTCCGCATTAAGGATCTCGGTATTGGCAAAGTTGCCAGACATACAGATATGAGGAAGGGATTTATTGTAACGAAGATCAATGATGAACCCGTCAAGACGGCGGAGGAAGTCAGGGAACTGTTGAGGAAAAAGAAGGAAGGTGACCTGGTCATATTCTCCGGGACCTATGAAGACTTTCCTCGGGAGTTTAATTATGCCATAAGGATATAACCAGGCGATTGAATATGAGGAGACTGTTTAGAAAAGGCGAACGTGTTCGCAGCAAGATTGATGGCAAAGTGATGGAGGTTTTGAAGTACATCAAAAACAATCTTGTAGAGGTGAGGTGGTTTGATCTTGAAACAAAGGAGGTCAGAACGATTAAAATTAAGGAAGAGGAGCTTTCAAAAGCTGCATAACCAGGAAAAATCGATCGGTCAACCGAACCGATGGATACCTTTTATTCCAGATCCAAAAAGCTAACTTCAGTTAGCAAGTAAAAGCTATTGTATCGAAATTTCAGCGTCCGTTGTGAAGGAGACCCGCATTTCGTAAACTAAATCGGGTATCAATTCCGTCAATGTTCGGTACGTTGATTTTCGTTGAAATGTCACTAGCTTTGCCCTTGGTAAATTCACAACGTTATCAAAAAGTTTCAGATACCTCCCTATTACCGCTCATCATTAACCGGGCGTATTAAAGAACATCGCAGAAAACGCGATCTGCGGAAGCAGGATTTCACACCCAACCTCCTTGACTTCGGACCGGTGCAATTTTTCATTGCCCGGCATTTTGGATTTTGCTACGGTGTGGAGAACGCCATCGAAATCAGCTATCGCGCGCTTGAAGAAAATCCCGGCCGTCGCGTATATCTGTTAAGCCAGATGATTCACAATCAGGAGGTAAACAAAGATTTGGAAAGCCGGGGCGTAAAATTCATCACGGACACGGATGGTACCCAGTTCGTTCCATGGGATGAACTGGAAAGTGATGATATTGTGATCATTCCTGCATTTGGGACCACGGTAGAGATAGAGGAATTGCTAAAGGCACGCGGTATTGGGGCGGAGCGGTACAATACCACTTGCCCCTTTGTAGAAAAAGTTTGGAACAGATCCGAAAAACTGGCAGGGTCCGCTTACACTGTTATTATTCATGGGAAGCCAAATCATGAAGAAACACGCGCTACGTTTTCGCGCAGCGCAAAAGGGGGACACGCCATTGTTGTGAGGGATATGCGTGAAGCGGAATTACTGGCCAGATACATTACAGGGGAAAAATCTGACTCGATGTTTGCCGTGGACTTCGAAGGAAGATATACGAAGGGTTTGAAGCCTTCGGTCCACCTCGCCCGCGTTGGTGTGGTAAACCAGACCACCATGCTTGCCATAGAGACGCAGGCAATTGCAGAGTTCTTCAAACAAGCGATGGTTGAAAAGTTCGGAGCCGCGGAAATCGGATTCCATTTTGCCGACACGCGTGACACGCTCTGTTATGCTACCAATGACAATCAGGATTCAACATATAAGCTTCTTGAGACGGACGCTGACCTTGCGATAGTGGTAGGTGGCTACAACAGCTCTAACACCTTACATATCGCTGAGCTGTGCGAGAAGAAATTTCCCACCTACTTTATTAACTCAGCAACCGAAATCATTTCGGGCGACTCAGTCAGGCACTTTGATTATCCTACCAAAACGCTCAAGATAACTGACAATTTTCTTCCCAAGCTGGAAACCACGAAAATTTTGCTGACAAGCGGAGCCTCATGTCCGGATACACTGGTGGACAATGTTATCCTTAAGCTACTGGAATATTTCCCCGCGTCCCGGAAGGTCGACGAGGTACTAGGCCGCATGGGCGTCTAACACTTCAGGCTACTTTCTTTCGGCTTTCTTCTACTTTCTTGCCGTTCTTATGCTCACCAAGGATGATCACGTCCTTAGTGATCTCATACTGCTTTGCAGCACGCAGCATCGCATCTTTTGTATCGCGTATGATCACCACGCCCGATTTAGCGCCCTTGTTGCGCAATTCAAGGTAAAATCCATCTTTTTTCTTCTTTGGTAATACTGCAGGTCTTCCCATTTATCTTGTCCGTTTGATTAAAATTCTTGGCCGGATGCTTAAGGCAGAAACCAAAATCGCGACGCGATGGTTCCATTCTTCTTTTATCACATGTACAATAACGCGCGAATTACGACAAATTATCCAATAAATGCTATGATTTACTTATGGCGAGAAACATCCTGGCCGCTGCTTGTCTGACGGAAAACGTCGTTTCGTACAGTCTCCTGGCACGCTTGCCCATGGCTACCCGTTCCGGTTCAGGGATCTGCATCCATTTTTTTAAAAGAGCAATTGTTCCCTCTAATGAGTCGTCGCCGACTAGGCCGCAATGCGCCTCATCAATTTCACGCCAGATGTTCACTTTGTTGGAAATAAGCACTGGCCTACCGCATGCGAGTGCCTCCACAACAGCAATTCCAAAATTTTCCTGATGACTAGGCAGCACGAGGGCGTCGCTACTGTAAAGTGTGGCCCACTTTAAGTCCCCGGTGACCATTCCTGTGAAGGCCACAGACTCTCGGATTCCGGGATCTTCTGCTACCATGTTGCGCAAGCCATTGCCATAGGATGTTTCCAAATCTGGTCCGGCAATCACCAAGGAACGAATATATGGCGCTGACTTTGCTATCTCTGAAAACGCCCTTATCAAAAGATCAGCACCTTTCTTTTCATGAAGGCGACTTAAAAATAGCAAGTATGGGTTTTTCGCCGACTCTTTAAAAGTGTGTAGCATTACATTGAATGGAGGAGGCTCATCTACGCCCAGTCCGACGACTAACTCCGCCTTTGGCCGGTACGGTTTCAAGGATGTACGAGCCAGCAGCTTCTCTTCTTCACAAGTAAACAGCAGGCCGTTTGCACCATTCACGGAATTACCTTCGATGAGTTTCCAATAAACATAATTCCTGACCGCCTTAATTTTTCGACCAGCCGCACGTTGAAAGTATGGGTCAAGCATCCCGTGGGGCATTATAAATACCTTCGGCACCCTCGATGACCCGCTCATGGCCCTGACCGCCTTCCCTGTAGCGAAACTTTGATATTGCCATAACCCGTGAATGACGACGACGTCGTAATTCGTAAGGTTCCTACGTAACCATGGACCCAAAAGCGAGCTATAAGCCCAGGGCCCTTTGGATGGACCAAGCGCGAATATCGTTAGCATCTCTGTTGCCAAAAAGGATGCGTCGGGAGCGTCAAGGCAGACGATGTGGTTGGTTGTACCGAGTTGGTTTACTGAGGATGCAATAGTTCTCAGCGCCTGACTTACTCCTCCCAACGCTGGATCCATACTGGTGATGGAATGAAGAATCCTCATATTGAATTGTGGGTTGAAGGAGCAAGCTTCTTGTAGATCGATTCGATTTTGTCCAGCGCGCGGTCCAGCTTAAAGCGATCGACGTTTTCATAACCTCTATTGACAATGGCTGCCCGTTCAGCGGCGGTGATATTGACGATCGTACTGATTGTTTCGGCAACACCTTGCGCCCATGCCTTTCTCGCTTTTATGTCGGCTGGCATTTTCGGCACATACATCGCGGCATCCGCCCCGACTTCTGTCATCGGAGTTTCTCCTGTCGTAATCACTATGCTGCCACACACCATTGCCTCGGCGATTGGCCAACCGAACCCCTCAGTGATCGAGGGGAACAGAAATACTGTTGAACCACTGTAAGCGGACCTGATGAATTTATCGTCCTGATCAGATATAAAGTAAATATCAGATGCATACGGTGAATTTGTTTTAGCGTGAAGCGTTGCAAAATCCGGTTTTTCCCCGACAAAAAGCAAAGGCAGAGCGGCTTGAGAAGTGTTCCTCCATTCCGTGTAGATATCGATTACCCCAATTCTGTTTTTATACCACTGATTTCCTCCTACATGAAGCAAATATCCATCGCCGACGTCCACGCCAGCTACCTTCCCAACTTTAGCCCTTGCCTCTTTCGAATTTTCATTAGTTAATTTTGAATTAAGGCCGTTATACACCACCTCGGAAAATTCGGGTGTACGGCCAAGAAATTCATGGAGATCACGCTGTGTTTTTTCTGATACGGAAATAAAATTGCGTCCCTTTGAATATCCGTTTCTGATATAGCGTTGATACACTTTGCCTGTCCATCCAAGAGTCTGATTTGGAATTTGATCAAGTGCTGACCGTTGTGCAATGAAGTCGTGGCAATGAATAACATGCGGCCTTGCCTGAACAACGGGAACCCAGGGTCCAAGCGCGTGATCCGTAAATACAAATAACGAATCGACCGGAGAGTCTCTTACCTTCACAGCGAGTTCTCTTTTGAAAATTACATACTGATCAATATAACCGAACCATTTCTTGAGCGATTTGCTGTTGCTGAGTTTTGCAATGCGCTCGACCGGTGCCATGATCTCTACGTGGTGCCCCCTCTTTCTCATTCCGTCTGCAAGCATGTAGAGGTAGCGTGGCATGCTTTGATGCCCGAGAAAAAACGGATGAGACAGGAAGACGAGCTTCATGCCGCAAATATACTGAAGGACAATCATTCAGGGGTGACATGCCGGCCTATCGCGACGTCTATGCGAAATTATTTCCGGCTTTTCTTTTCGAACTTGAAAGACATCAAGTCTCACGCAAGCATTGGGCACCCCGTTCGTCAGCTGTTTTTAGAATGGATTGGTGGAGGGTTTCGCGACTCGATGGATTTATGATGTCGTTGCGTCTACGTTATTCATTGGCGACATTCACATTCTCGCGAATATGCGCTTGTTTGAACATGGAGCAAAGGATCACGGTTTTTGGAAAATCCCTTATCAGCGCTCGCAGCTTGTCAGTTGGAGGCAGTTCTTTAGTTCCGCCCCTTAGCGGTGAGAAAAAAACGTTGGGAAGATTCCCCCGGGCGCTTACGGATTCCTTGTATCCGATAGCTCCCGGCGAGTTATTGAATTGCAGGATATCAAATCGCGAGAGGTATTGCGCATGCAAATTCTCCTGCGATTTGTAATATGCGAGTCCCCAGGCACGAATCTTACCTTCGGATTTCAACGCCGCCGCGGTCTCACTAAGCTCATCAATGTAGGCGAGTTTAGTCAAAGGTTCATGGACGAAAAAATAGTCGAGGTGATCCGTATTGAGCGCTTTCAATGATTGTTCCAGGCTTTTCCGCATCGGGATGCCCCGCAATTCAATTCTATTGTGGAACGCATCGCCTATCGTAGATGTAGTTACGGCAGACGGCGTGGAAGGGATAGCCTCATGGGCCGGCTTCCGACGAAGGTATCTGACAACTGGCTTCAGTGGCTTAAGGACCTTTGCCTTCCAATTTGCGACAATGCCGAATTTGCTGGCAAGCACAATCCTGTTCCTCCTTCCTTTTATCAACTTCCCAACAAAAAACTCAGCATCACCATATCCATAAGACCTTGCCAGATCAAGGTGATTGATGCCGCATTCAAGCGCAAAGGAAAGCGCTCGCTCTGCTTTCATTGCACTCACTGAACCGAGGATAGGAGCGCAGCCGAAACCAATGACTGACGAGTGTATTCCGTTAACTAATTGAACTGTTTTCATTGGCTTTTATTTAGGTACGATGCAAGGCGTGCTGCGAACGCGCCGATCATGAAGGTAGGATTCGCCTGACCTGAAGTTGGAAAAGCAGAACTGCTGCAAACAAAAACATTCTTAGTACCCCAAACCTTGAGGTCATGATCTATTACTCCCTCGTCGGGACTATCCGCTATCCTTGTCGTTCCGGATTGATGTATACCATCCCGTGACATGTTCCGTATTGCATCAACCAGTTCCGATTGTTTATACCAATATTCGACATTTCCTGCCGAGGAACTTCTCAGATTCTTATCCAGCGTGTTGTGGAGCCGCACAACTGATTCTATGTCCTGGTCGGAAATTGAGTAATGAATTATCAAGGATTCTCCATCTGGTCCAAGTTCCATGCGATTCTTAGCGTCGGGAATTTGCTCGGCATGAAAGTGCAGTGCATATTGATTCTGCGGGCTAAACAAAAATACGCCGGGGAGTTTTCGACGGAGAAAATATCTCTTGTAGAAAATAGATGCCGGTACGGTAAGTGATTTCGGTAACTGCCTTAGAATATTAGCGAAATGATCAGGCAGGCCGGTGACTTTACCTTTAGTAATTGAATGCGCTATTGCAGGTGGAGCGAGGCGTTTTCCAAGAAAGGGAGTAATCATCGCGAGATACATGAACGACATCGCTCCGCTTCTATGCTTTGGATTAAAGTATAAAGGATTGTCAAGCCATATTGCAGTATTCAATAAATTCTGATCAACGAGGAATTTGGTGGTGAATTGAAAACGCCGCCTTAGATATATATCGCCATCGCGGATGAAACCATAGTCCGTTTTGTTAGGATCACCGGTAAAATTAACGGAGGCAATTTTACCGGAGAGATGGCTTTGATAATATTTACCTAGACTATCAGGGACAACTTTCAAATTGGAAAACAATTGTTTGTTGCGCAGCAGGATCCTCGTCGTTTCCTGCGCACCCGCTGCAAGGACGAATGTACGTGCATTGATCGTATGGATTTCCTGTTTCAGTCCCCTTACCCTAAGTGTATCTACGGTGCCATCACCTTTCGGTTTGGAAAAATCCCTGGCTTCAAATCCTTCGAGCAAAGTTATATTCTTATTGTTCCTGATAGCCTTTTCGTATCGCGATCCGAAGCGGGTTGGCATGCTCCATCGTTCTATAACGGAATCCGTGACATCACCGGCAACAAAATTTTCGCTTATGCGAGTATTCTTTAGCTCTGGCAGATCATCCAGACAAAAAATGTCATCACCACATTCAAAATACTCAGCAGCGATTTTTGTATAATTCTTTACCTCATCAAATAGCTCGTAGTTCCATGTACATCCCTTTGATACTATGGGTCTGTCAATAAAGTCGACCTCGTCATACATTACGCACCGGCCACCCCAGGTAGCGGAAGTTCCCCCTAATCCTTTGTTGGTACACTCATACGGGTCATGGTGATTCAACGTGTTGTCGATAGATATCGAATCGTCCAGGCCATTTTTCCCATTTGCCCCTTTCCGTCCGTATTCGACTATAACTATTTTTTTTCCCGTATTAAGACGGGCATATTCGAGTGCGAATATTATTCCTGCAGGACCAGCACCGATCACGCAAACATCGCATTCGATGGCAACGTCGTTATCTGTCATCATGTGATGAATCTGTTGCGTTTATTTTTTTTCTTGGTTTAATCAGTTTTGCCGGATTGCCGGCATAAACTGTCCATGGGTCCAGATCTCTTGTAGCAACTGCTGCTGCCCCCAGCACGCTTCCCTCTTTACAATGAACGCCTGGCAATACGATCGCTTTAGCACATACCCACGCATATGGCCCAACCGTTATTCTTTTTTTAAGGTACGTGAAATTTGGTGAATCATAGTCGTGTGTCGCGCCACACAGATATGCGTCTTGTGAAACTATTGCATGGTCTTGTAACAAGATGCCGCCGGGATTATAGACTTCTACGCCTGGACCAATGGTTACGCAATTCTCGGTAACCAAAAGCCAGGGAGCCCATATTTTACAGGAGGGATAGATAAAGTTGCTATTCCCGATTTTGCCTCCGAACATTCGCAGGACCTGTACTCGCCAGTTATGAAATGGTTTCGGCGTCCATCGGCAAAGTAACGACCATGCAACTGACCATAGTAATCGTTTTACTCTATTGCCGAAAGAAAAACTTGGCCTTAGAAGCGGGTCTGGATTATCAGGATTATGAGAACTTAGGTGCATAGGTAGTTCTCTAAATACAATCAGTAAGTTTTTCTTTGATTTCCGCGAGTAACGCTTTTGCCCAACGCCTTTGACCACGTTCGTTTATATGTATGTCATCTCTGAAATCATTATCATCTTCTCCAATTTGGAGACCCGAAATAATGTTAATATTGTTCAGGGTGCAAAATGCGAGTATTTCTTCCCCTTGACTATTAAATTTTTGCTGTTGAACTTCTTTTCTATCAGCATGTAAACAAATCACGAACGGAATTCCATGCTTTTCCGTGTAATCTTTGAAATTTTGGAAACCAGGGTTAAACTCATTTCCTTCTTTGGAGATCAGCAGTGTATCATTTGGAGGTGGCTGGTTATGCAATAAGCCTAAGATACGTGGCCAGAGATAACGATCGATCAATTCAATCGTAGCCAAGGGATATTGCTTGTCGGGATAAGAAGGATGAATTCCTACAATAGAATCAAATGTCATGATGTCGCGGGCATCATGACTACTGACAAATAAGATAATCATCTTTGCCCCGAAGGAACCATGCTTGGCGAGATAGGCTGCACAATTATCTGGTGCCCAACTGCCTGCGCTGATGTTCAAAAGCCTGAACGCCCGGCTTTCTTCGTGTTGCAATTGTTGCTCAACTATTGTTGTAGCCAGACTGTTCTGATCTGTCAATGTGCCACCGTTGATCACGGAATCTCCAAATCCGAGCACGATGCAGGAATCACGTTCGGTTAACGGAAGGCTGCGCATTGAATATTCGTTTGAGATGACACGATTACCGAATCGTCTAGTATCTTGATTTGGTTTTGCGATATACTCGTAGCTCGGGTCAGCGTCAAACAGTAGCATATTTCCCAATCCCCAAATCGCCCGGAGGGAAACTTCCGCAATTATGAAGCTTAGCACAAGAACGACAAGCGTAACGCGTACAACAGTTGATTTAGCCATACGTAGTATATTTCACATTTGTCAGACATCCTAAGCAGCCTTGAGTAGGGCCCTCTACCCTTTGTTTAAGCCGAGCCGAATAATTGTTCAGAGGAAGGATGTAAAGAAACTGCGGCAATGGAAATTTATCAATGATCTTGGTTTGGATTGAGAATGACATTGCTCATTGTACCAATCTCTTCTGCTAGTTACGCCGGTTCAAAAATAAAGGTCAGGAAGCTTTAGAGAGTTTCCAAAATTATCCTCTCTCCGGCGTTGGCTAATTTACAATTTTTGCTGTCGGTTATTCCGCTCTTTTATCCTGAAATAGGTGGCTTCATCGAATCGCCCTATGGGATCATACGGTCCACCTCCATATTTGACATTCTTTGGCGGAGGATATGCCTTTTGAGGTCACGGTCCTTTATAAAAAAACTAAGTAAAGTTTAGTAGAACTGTGAGAGTGAGCAATCGATTTATAAGCGGTTTTTTCAATTGATGTTGCATTCGCAGTTATTTTAAGGAAGAAAGTTTGTGAGTTGTATATTTAATTAACTAAACTTAAAGATGATGAATAGGATTATACTTTTGATCGTATTACTTCTGAATGTTTGCAATGTATTCGCCCGTGAATACTTTGTCGGGGGTGCGGGCGCATCTGATAATAATCCGGGAACTTCGGCACAACCGTTTGCAACAATTCAGAAGGCAGCTAGCGTAGCCGCCGCTGGTGACGTTGTAAAAATTAGATCCGGGACATATCGCGAGACGATCGTTCCGGCAAATTCAGGAAGCGGTGGGAACCCAATCATTTATCAACCTGACAATGGCGCAACGGTTATCGTCAGCGGATTGAATGTTATTTCTAATGACGGTTGGAGTGTTCACAACGGCAACATCTACAAAAAGAACATCGCATTGCCCTTAAATGGTCTTAGCTCCACGATCACCAGTAATACAACATTGATGGCTAATCAGATTTTTCAGAACGGCGTAATGCAGATTCAGGCCCGCTGGCCAAACGCCACATCGGCCGAAGAGCTGTTGGACAGAGAAAAATTGCGTCTCAGGAGGCAAACTGTAAGCTGGTCTCTTTCACAGATCGTGGATAATGGTATCCCCAACATTGGCTGGGCAGGCGGGATAATATATATCAATGGATGGTATACGTCGCACACCAGAACCATTAGTAGTCAATCGGGAAACACCTTAAACTACCCGGTTGGATTCGATGATTTAAGATTTCTGCAAAATTACTATCTGACTGGAAAACTTGGTGCGTTAGATGTTGCCAAAGAATGGCATTACGAGGGAGGCACACTATACTTCTACCAAAACGGAGGAGGAAGTCCTTCGGGAGTCATCGAGTACAAAGCCAGAAATTATGGCTTTGATTTATCAAACAGATCGAATATAAATATCGTTGGTCTTAATTTCATGGGCTGTGAGATCAATGGCAACGGTTCGACCAATGACATTACAATAGATGGAATCACTGCTAAATATTTAAATCACAATATCTTACAAGAGGGACACGATATTGTTGTGCATACTGCATTGCAGACAGGTTTTAAGTTAATTGGATCGAACAATGTTGTAAAAAATTCTGTATTTAAATACGGAGCAAGTACCGGTGTGTGGTTAGGAGATAAAGGAAGGGCTGAGAATAACCTGATGTCCCATTTTGGTTACGACGGAAACTACGGTTCGCCTATAGGGTTGTGGGGCTCTGGCGATAACATAAAAATAACGCGCAACACCATTCACGACGTCGGACGGCAGTGTATTGATTTCGGGCAATACCAAAATGGTACCGGTCATCATTTAAACACCGATATCGGGTATAACGATATGTACAATTTCTGTATGCTTAGTGCTGACGGTGGGGCCACCTACGCGGCCAGGTACTACGATCTCAGAGGAACAAGAATTCATCATAACTGGATACATAATTCCAAGGCCGTCCATGCAGACAGGCCATATGACGTCGGTCTCAACGGTGGAATTTACTATGACATGGCGACTGGTTCAGGTACGATAAATGACCACAACGTGATGTGGGATAATCGTCAGTTGGATATCATGGTCAACACAGCGGAAACTCAAAGCCTGCAACTGGCTCGAGGCAAAGCTTTTGTGTATAATAATACTATGGTGACTTTGGGCGGTCAAACGCACGGGTATTGCTCATATTTTAATATCAGAACAGAGTATTTTGATTTAATGCGCAACAATATCTTCAGACATCATGTTCTTCTTAACTATAAAGAGCCGAGTGAGTCTTATGGAGATTCGAGAAACAGCCTGATGCAAAATGTTGATCCGCAATTAGCGGGTGGCAGCGCGGTAAATCCAACTAATATAGCGAACCCTGAGAATTACTTCCAACTTAAACCCGGCTCTCCGGGCATAAATGCAGGTGAGGTAGTACCTGGAATTACTGATGGAAGCGTCGGGGCACCAGACATAGGTGCCTACGAATATGGCGGTGAAAAATGGATTCCCGGATACAAGCCTGTAGCACAACCGGCACCTGTGAATACACCACCAGTTGTTTCAATTACAGCGCCTGCGAATAACGCCTCCGTTGCACAGGGGACAACAATTTCAATAACCTCCAATGCTACAGATGCGGACGGAACGGTTACACGGGTCGAGTTT